>NZ_JBIWAL010000014.1:27767-118848 GCF_044760045.1 Pseudomonas sp. NPDC098747
AAAGATACACAAAAACATATTCAAAAACGAATAAGACGTAAAAACCACGATTCATACGATGATAAGCTAACTGAAAAGCGATGACTTCAAGAACAGCCCGCCACAGGTGCTGATCTGGGAGTTTCCTGAACGTTATCTGCCTGTGAACAACGAAATCGGTGACGCCGACCCGCAGTGGGTCGCAGAGCTTAAACAAGCCGGCGCACGCCAACAAAACGTAGCTGCAAACACTAAATCCGAGACGCCCGACCGGGCGCAAAACTGAAAGAGAGGTACACCATGACTTTCACTACAACTCCTCGCCGTCTCGCTAAAAGCTTCGCACTGGTTGCTGGCCTCAGCGTACTTTCCGTACCGGCCTTCGCCGGTGGCGACGCCGCGCTGTACGGCCCGACCGCACCAAAGGGCTCGAGCTTCGTGCGCATCTATAACGCCAGCAACGCTGAAGTCAGCGCCACCGTTGGCAGCACCAACCTCAGCGATGTTGCGCCATTGGCCAGCAGCGACTTCAGCTTCATGCCGGGCGGCGACTACAGCGCCAAGGTCGGTAGCCAGACCCTGCCGGTAAAACTCGCCGGTGATCACTACTACACCCTGGTCAACAACGCTTCCGGCGCGCCGCAACTGATCGAAGAGCCGCCGTTCAAGAACAAGCAGAAATCCCTGGTGCGCGTGCAGAACCTCACCGACAAGCCGCTGACCCTGAAGACTGCCGACGGCAAGACTGAAGTGGTCAAGACCGTGGCGGCCAAGGGTCGTGGCGAACGTGAAATCAACCCGGTGAAAGTCAGCCTGGCGCTGTACGAAGGTGACAAGAAAGTCGGCGACGTGAAGCCGGTTGCCCTGGAACGCGGTGAAGCAGCGGTGCTGTACGTCACCGGTTCCGGTAGCAGCCTGTCGCCAGTCTGGGTGAAACGCCCGGTGTCGACCCGCTAAATATTTTTCCTGACTGACGCATACCCCCTGTGGGAGCGAGCTTGCTCGCGAAAGCGGTCTGACATTCAACAGATGTGTCTACTGATACGCCGCCTTCGCGAGCAAGCTCGCTCCCACAATGAATCGGGTTGTCAGCTCAGGTACGAAACAAAAACAAGAGTGAAACGACACAGCGTTCGTGGCTCTAACCCAATCGATTTTATGGAGTAAACAATATGATTCCGGTGATCTTGTCAGGTGGTAGCGGCTCACGTCTTTGGCCGCTTTCGCGTAAGCAGTTCCCTAAGCAATTCCTTGCCCTGACCGGCGAACACACGCTGTTCCAGCAAACCCTGGAACGCCTGGTGTTTGAAGGCATGGACACCCCGATCGTGGTCTGCAACAAGGACCATCGCTTCATCGTCAACGAGCAGTTGGCCAACCGCAAACTGGAAACCCAGCGCATTCTGATGGAACCGTTCGGCCGCAACACCGCACCAGCCGTGGCCCTGACCGCGATGATGCTGGTCAATGAAGGCCGCGACGAACTGATGCTGGTGCTGCCGGCCGACCACGTGCTGGAAGACCAGAAAGCCCTGCAACGCGCCCTCGCCTTGGCCACTGTTGCTGCCGAAAACGGCGAAATGGTGCTGTTCGGCGTGCCGGCCACCAAGCCGGAAACCGGCTACGGTTACATCAAATCCACCGCTGATTCGTTGCTGCCAGAAGGCGTCAGCCGTGTCTCGCACTTCGTCGAAAAACCTGACGTCAAACGCGCCACCGAATACGTGCAATCCGGCGGTTATTTCTGGAACAGCGGCATGTTCCTGTTCCGCGCCAGCCGCTTCCTCGAAGAGCTGAAAAAACACGATCCGGACATCTACGACACCTGCCTGCTGACCCTTGAGCGCAGCGAACAGGACGCCGACACCATCACGCTCGACGAAGCCACTTTCGCCTGCTGCCCGGACAACTCCATCGACTACTCCGTCATGGAAAAAACCCAGCGCGCCTGCGTCGTGCCGCTGAGCGCTGGCTGGAGCGATGTCGGCTGCTGGTCGTCGCTGTGGGAAGTCAACGAGAAAGACGCCAACGGCAACGTCACCAAAGGTGATGTGGTGATTCAGGACAGCAAGAACTGCATGATCCACGGCAACGGTAAACTGGTGTCGGTGATCGGTCTGGAAAACATCGTTGTGGTCGAAACCAAAGACGCGATGATGATTGCCCACAAGGACAAGGTCCAGGGCGTCAAACAGATGGTCAACACCCTCAACGAGCAGGGCCGCAGCGAAACCCAGAATCACTGCGAAGTCTATCGTCCGTGGGGTTCGTACGACTCGGTGGACATGGGTGGGCGTTTCCAGGTCAAGCACATCTCGGTCAAACCGGGCGCGTGCCTGTCGCTGCAGATGCACCACCACCGCGCCGAACACTGGATCGTGGTCAGCGGCACCGCCGAAGTGACCTGCGATGACAACGTGTTCCTGCTCTGCGAAAACCAGTCGACCTACATCCCGATCGCCTCGGTGCATCGCCTGCGCAACCCGGGCAAGATCCCGCTGGAAATCATCGAAGTGCAATCGGGTTCGTACCTGGGCGAAGACGATATCGAACGTTTTGAAGATATCTACGGTCGCTCGACCCCACTCGAGCGCGGCGTGTCGGTGAAAACCATCGCGCAGTAAACGATCAGCAAAACAAGAAGCCCTCGCCCAGCCCGCTGCGTTCCCTATCCGCAGCGGGTTTGGCGGGGGCTTTTTTTGTCCGGGTTCTGTGTCACATGAACTGGCCCCTTCGTGAGCAAGCTCGCTCCCACATTTGAAATGCGCTCCCTTGTGGGAGCGAGCTTGCTCGCGAAGAGGCCATGTCAGGCACCGCAAATCCAGATGCCCATCGCCACCTCACCTGCGCTTAGGTAGGATGACCCTCTACTCCTGCGAGGTTGTGCGACATGTTCATCGGCGTCCTGCTGGTCATCACCTGGCTGATTCTCCTTCTGCGTTATCCGGCCAAAGCCTTGCCGGTTTCGGTGGCGGCCGCTATTGGCCTCGGTCTGGTGGCAGTCTGGGTGGTGTGGCTGGACAATCGCGAAGTCAAGCAACTGGCACGCCTTGAACTGCGCATCAGCTATGCGCCCGAACAATGCCCGGCAGACCGCCCGCTGCAACTGAAGATGAACAACGGCAACGACGTCCCGCTGACCGAACTGCGCTGGCGCATTGGCGCTTATGCGCCGGGCGATACCGTCAATCTGGCCGATAACCAATACACCGCGCCACGCTATCGCGGTCCCGGTGAATTGCAGGCTGGCGGCAGTTGGGAAGATTGCCTGCCGATGCCGCCGCTGCGCCCCGGTTATCGCCCACAAACCCTGGAGTTTCGCGCCGAGCGATTGCAGGGTAGTTTCTCCGACTAACCCCCTTCCCCACCGTTTTACACAAGGAAAGCGCCATGCCAGTTGCGTTGATCACCGGTTGTTCCAGCGGCATCGGCCGCGCCTTGGCCGATGTTTTCAAAAGCGCCGGTTTCGAAGTCTGGGCCACCGCGCGCAAGGCTGAAGATGTTGCTGTACTCGCGGCGACGGGGTTCATTGCGGTGCAGCTCGACGTCAACGACGGCGCGGCGCTTGAACAACTTGGCGAACGAATCAACCGGCAACATGGCGGCCTCGATGTGCTGATCAACAACGCCGGTTACGGCGCCATGGGGCCGCTGCTTGATGGCGGCGTTGCGGCCATGCAGCGTCAGTTCGAGACCAACGTGTTCTCGATTGTCGGCGTGACCCGCGCACTGTTTCCGGTGCTGCGCAGGGGCAAGGGGCTGGTGGTGAATATCGGCAGTGTGTCCGGTGTTCTGGTCACGCCATTCGCGGGGGCTTATTGCGCGTCAAAAGCCGCCGTACATGCCTTGAGCGATGCACTGCGTATGGAGCTGGCGCCGTTCGGCATCCGCGTGATGGAGGTCCAGCCTGGGGCGATTCAGTCGAGCTTCGCCAAGAATGCCGGGCATGAGGCCGAGCAGTTGATCAACGAGCAATCGCCATGGTTTCCGCTACGTGAAGGCATTCGGGCGCGGGCCAAGGCATCGCAGGACAAACCGACGCCGGCCCGAGATTTTGCTGCTGTACTGCTTAAAGCTGTGCAACAGAGCAAACCGCCACGGATGATCCGGATCGGTAATGGCAGCCGGGCGTTGCCGTTGTTGGCAACCCTGTTGCCCAAAGGGTTGCTGGAGTCGACGTTGATGAAGCGGTTCGGGTTGCGCGGGCAACTCTGATGCCGGGTTGACCCAATCGCGGGCAAACCCGCTCCCAGAGATTTTTCGGTGTACTCAAATACCCAGAACACTACAAAACCTGTGTGAGCGAGCTTGCTCGCGAAGGGGCCGGCGCAATCACCGCAATGCCTCACCCCAGCCCTTCATGAAATCAATGAATGCCCGCACTTTCAGCGGCAAATGCCGGGTGTCCGGATACAGCGCGTACACCCCTTGCTGAGCAAAACGGTAGTCCGCCAACAAGCGCTGCAAGCGTCCGGCGTCGAGATCTTCCTGGATCAACCATTGCGGCAGAATCGCCACGCCTTGCCCGGTCAATGCAAATGCCCGCAGCGTCGCCGAGTTATCCGCAACGATGGCGATCGTCCCCGGTTTCGGCTGATAAAAATGCTCGCTACCGGCCGGGTCGGTGACCGTCATTTCCGGTACGCGTCCATGCCCCAGTGTCGGCATCGACTCCAGCACCGCCAGCGTGTCGACCGGCGCAAAACGCTCGACCAACGCAGGCGCTGCCACTGCAAACACCTCGAACGTCGACAACTGCACCGCGCGCAGATTGGAGTCATGCATGCGGCCAAGTCGAATCGCCATATCAAAACGTTCAGAGATCAGATCCGCATGGGTCGAGGACGTCGACAGGTGAATATTCAATTGCGGCTGCTGCTGACGAAACACTTCCAGCGCCGGCACCACCTGCGCCAGCGCAAACTCCACGGTGGTGGTGATACGCAGCGTGCCCTTTAGCTGTGAGTGCTCGGAACGGGCCTCCTCGATTGCCAGTCGCGCTTCATCCAGTGTGCGCAAACAGCGCCGATAGAAACGCTCACCGGCATCGGTCAGCGCCAATTGCCGAGTGTTGCGGGTGAGCAAAGTGACGCCCAATTCCTCTTCCAGCCGTTTGAGGTTGAAGCTCACCACCGCACGAGTCTGCCCCAGCGTATCGGCGGCCGCGGTCAACGACCCGGCCTCGACCACGGCTTTGAAGGTGTCAAAACGGTCCAGGCTGACCATGTTCACGGCGCTCCTTGTCAAAATTATTTTGACAAACTAGCAGCCAAACCAGCGTTTTCCTATCGCCAGAAGCGCCCTACCCTGCATGCCTCATCACAGGGAAGTTGCCATGGCCTATCGCTCAAAAGTTGCGCTGGTGTATTTGCTGGGTTTCGCCCTCGACCTGCTCAACATGTTCGCCGCCAGCATTGCCTACCCCGACATTGCCCGGCAGTTGCAAGCCTCGGTGACGCAACTGGCATGGATCACCAATGCCTACATGCTCGGACTGACGCTGATCATTCCGATGAGCGTGTGGCTGGCGGCGCGAATGGGCGAGCGACGGCTGATCCTCGGTTCGTTGCTGTTGTTCGCCATCGCGTCCGGTCTGGTGGCGCAGGCCGGGTCGATTGAAAGCCTGATCGGCTGGCGGTTGCTGCAAGGTCTGGGTGGCGGGCTGTTGCTGCCGGTCGGTCAGGCCTTGGCCTATCGAGAGTTTCCTGCGACACAGCGCGCGCACTTCACCGGTGTGGTGCTGCTGGTGGCACTGATGGTGCCGGCCCTGTCGCCGGCGGCCGGTGGGCTGATCGTTCAGGGGTTGTCGTGGCGCTGGATTTTCTACATGAACATGCCGATGGCGCTGCTGGCTTTCGGGCTCGGCCTGCTCTGGTTGAAGCCCGACCCACCCACCCGCGCACGACCGACACTGGACGCACGCGGCCTGCTGCTGGCCGTGTCGGCCCTGAGCCTGCTGTTGATTGCCGTAAGCCTTGCGAGCGCACCCGAAACTCGGAATCTGGCAGGCGGCGCCCTGCTGCTGAGCGCCATAACCTTGTGCGAGTACCTGCGCGATGGCTGGCACAAACCCGGTGCAGTGCTTGACCTGCAACTGATCAAGAACCCGTCACTGCGCCTGGCAATGCTGATCTACCTGTTTGTGCCAGGTGTCTTCACCGGTACCAACATGATTGCCGTGCTGTATCTGCACGACCTTGGTTTCGGCGCGGCGCAAACCGGTGCACTGATGCTGTCCTGGGCGGCGGCTTCGGGACTGGCGATCATGCTCGGCAAACGCAGTTTCAACCGGCTCGGTCCCAAGCCATTGCTGATCGCGGGCATGCTTTTGCAAAGCCTCGGCATTGTCGTGCTGATGCAGATCGAACAACCCGCAGCCGGCCCGTTGATCATCGCCTATGCCCTGATGGGGTTGGGCGGCAGTCTGTGCAGCGTCACCGCGCAGACCCTGGCGTTTGTCGGCATCACAGCAGAAAAAATGGCCCACTCCAGTGCTCTCTGGAACATCAATCGCCAGCTTGGTTTCTGCCTCGGCGCGGCGCTGCTCAGTTCGCTGCTGGGCGCATTGGGCGCCAACGGTTTCAAATATTGTTTTCTCGCCGCCGCGCTGCTCACGCTGTTGCCGATGGCCGCCGTGCTGCGTTTCGATGCTAGCAAAGTGCTCGCTTTGCTGAACCCACCTGCCCTTCAGGAAAAATCCACATGACTGACTACACCGACTATTTTGCCGAAGTGATCGAGGCTCACGAGGCCATCGAACGATGGTTTGCCGTGGCAGAGGACGAGACCGCTCTGGAGCGATTACTGACGCGCTTTTCTCCACGCTTTTCGATGGTTTCGCCGCTGGGTCGCGTGCTTGATTTCGAAGCCTTGCGAGCGTTGTTTCAAATGGCCGGAGGCAAGAAGAACGAGTTCAGGATTGAGCTCAGTGAGCTGCGCGGGATCGCGTTGCATGAACGTGGCGCGACAGTGAGCTATCGAGAACAGCAGACGGATGCGAGCGGGTTCCACTCGGATCGGCGCGCGACGGTGGTGTTTGAAAAACTAGAATCCGGGCGGGCGATCTGGCTGCATTTGCACGAGACATTTTGCGGCGTTTAGACGTTCGGCATTTTCTTGCAGGAGCGAGGCGTCTGCATCGCGGGCAAGCTCGCTCCCACAGGTTTTGCGGCGCACTCAAATATCTTGTACACAACAAATCCTGTGGGAGCGGGCTCGCCCGCGATGGTCGCGACTCGGTCTGCCTTAGTTATCCACAACGTCCTGCTTCACCACCACCGTGCAAGTAATCCCCGACGCCAACAGCACCCCCTCCGGCACTTCATCAATATGAATGCGCACCGGCACACGCTGCGCCAGGCGCACCCAGTTGAACGTCGGGTTGACGTCGGCAATCAGCTCGCGGCTTTCCGGGTTGTCGCGGTCGTAGATGCCGCGAGAAATGCTTTCCACATGGCCCTTCAACACTTCGCCGCTCATCAGTTGCATGTCGGCCTTATCACCCACGCGCACGTGCGGCAGTTTTGTTTCTTCGAAGAAGCCGTAGACCCAGAACGAATTCATGTCGACCACGGCCATTTTCGCCTCTCCGATACGCGCATAGTCGCCGCGATGCACGTTGAGGTTGGTCACGTAGCCGTCCACCGCCGCGCGCACTTCGGTGCGCTTGAGGTTGAGTTCGGCGGCTTCCAGTTGCGCCTGCGCGTGTTGGTAATCGGCCAGCGCGGCGTCGGCGATGTTGCTGGCGTCGTCACGGTTTTCCTTGGAAATCACCAGCGCATCCATGTCGGCGCGACGATGGGCGTTGACCTTGCGCATCTCCCACGTCGACTTGCGTGAAGCGACCAGCGACTGTGCCTGTTTCACCGCGATGCGGTAATGCTCCGGGTCGATCTGCATGAGCAAATCGCCCTTCTTCACCAATTGATTATCGCGCACCGGTACGTTGACCACTTCACCGGTGACGTCGGCAGCAACGTTGATGATGTCCGCGCGCACCCGGCCGTCGCGGGTCCACGGCGTGTCCATGTAATGCACCCACAAGGTCCGGCCGATCCACAGCGCAAGGGCCAGCACCAGCAGGGTCGCGAGCAGGCTGAAAAACTTTTTCATCAGATCGTTCTCAACGGTAGACGATCAGCGCCATCGCGCCGAACAGACAGGTAAACAGACTCAGACGCAGCAGCGCCGGGTGCCAGAAGAAACGGTACAGATCGAAGCCCGACAAGAACCGGTCCACCGCCCAGGCCAGCGCCGCAGCAATGAAAAACATCAGGGTCATGGTCGGCATGTACACGCCGTGGAAGGCGATTTCACGAGGCATGGGCAAGTCCTTCGGGCTTGGCTGGGGCGAACGCGGCAAGCGGTGATTGCGGATCGAGCAAGGACGTGCGGATAAAGTGCAGGTAGCTCTTCACCCGACGCAACGCAGAGGTATCGAAGTGCGGCGCAAACGGCTCATCGGTCGCCGCCACACGACTGATCGCGTGATCGACCGCAACCAGTGCGCGCTCAAGATTGCTGGCATTGGGGTGCAGAAACAGGCGCACCAGCGCACGGCCCATAACACGGATTGCCTGACGCCACGGCTGCGATTCGGCATACGCCGGATGCACCGGCAAAATCGCCTGCTCCTTGCGCAACTCGATGATCGCGTGGCCGACTTCGAGCACCACGAACATCCAGCGCAGCAGGCTCTTTTGTACCTTCGGCTCACCGGCCGCCAGACCGTAGGCCTGATGCAGCAGATCGCGGGTGCGGCTCTCGAAACTCGACGCCAGGCCTTTGAGTTTGCCGCTGATTGCGTAGACCACTTGCCCACGCAGATCCTGCTCCAGCCGCCTCCATAACCAGCGGCTGTTCGGCGGCAGGATAATCGCTCCGGCAGCCGCGCAGACCAGCATGCCGATGACCATGGCGATGTAGTCATTGATGAAGGTGTACGGGTTGTAGACCGTCAGGTTGTCCGGCACAGAGCCTGTGCTGAAGAAGATCAGCAAACCGAGGCCGACACCGGCGTATTGCGGCCGCGACGTAAGGAACGAGCCAAGTACGATCACCGGCGCGAGCATCACGCACAGCAATGGAAAACCGTCGATCCACGGAAAGATGAAAAACATCTCGAAGAAGCCGATCAACGCGCCGAGGAACGTGCCGCACGCCATCTGGAATGCCATGCGTTTCGGGTTTGGCGTGGCGGCGGACAGGCCCACGGTGGCGGCAGCAATCAGGGTCATCGTCGCGCCGCTCGGCCACGCGGTCGCCACCCAATAACTGCCCAGCACGATCAGGATGAACGAGGCGCGAATCCCCGATGCCGCCGTGGCCCACCAGTTGGTTTGCGGGGTGAACGGCTCGTCCCAACGCTCGCGTTCGTGGCGGTGATCGGCCAGAGACGCGTGAGTCTGTGCATAACTGTGCAGGTCATCGACGAAGCGATAGAGCAATTCATAAGCGGTGTGGAAATCCAGTTGCTCGGCCTCGCTCGGCTCGCTCTCCTGAAAGATCGTGCGCAGGCTGCGTACCCGCGCCGGCAGGCCTTCCTTGTAGGTCGCAAGCGCCGTCGCCAAACGTGCGGCATCAGGACTGGTCAGGGAACGAGCGCTGAAGCTGTCGAGCACTTCGGCCAGGTCTTGCAAACCCGGCCTGATTGCCGCCACGACGTGTTCTTCGTCGTTGCCGCGCAGGCGTTCAAGCAACTGATGCAGGGCGTTGAAGCGCGTGGTAATGCCCATGAACTCGCTGTTCAAACGGCTGAGGCGGCCATTGCGCCGGCGCATGTGCGGGTCTTCGAATACGGTCACACTGCGCAGCCCTTCCAGGCCCACCGCTTCGGCGATGAAGCGCACGTTGGTCGCCTCAAAGGATTCGGTTTTGCTACGCCCGCGCAAACCATCGGTGACGAACAGCGCGAACACGCCGAAACGCTGATACAGAGCGTTGCGCATCGCCGCGCTGGCGGTTTGCGGCAGGATCGCGGCGCTGACCACGGTGGCGCAGAGAATCCCCAACGAGATCTCCAAAACCCGCCACACAGCGGCCATAAATGCGCCGTCCGGGTGGGCCAATGCCGGTAACCCGACCATTGCGGCGGTATAACCCGCCAGCACGAATCCATAGGCGCGGAAGTTACGGCAACGCGCGGCACCCGCCGAGCAGATGCCGACCCAGATCGCCAGCGAGCCCAAGAACAGCTCGGTGTTCTGCGCGAACAGCGCGATCAACGTGACCATCATCGCCGAGCCTGCCAGCGTGCCGAGGAAGCGATAGAAACTCTTGGCGAACACCTGACCGCTTTGCGGCTGCATGACGATGAACACCGTGATCATCGCCGTGCGCGGTTGTGGCAATTCCAGACGCATGGCCAGCCACAGGGTGAGGAACGCGGCGAGCAACACCTTGAAGATGTAGACCCAGGTCACGCCATCGCTGCGCGCCCAGTCAAAAAAACCACGGCGCCATTCCAGGGAGTAGAGCCAGCGCAGGGGGGCGGGCAAGGGAATCATTTAATCTTGCTCATGGTTGTCGGCAGGAAGTTTTACTTAGGTACATGGAAAACCCTGTGGCGAGGGGATTTATCCCCGTTGGGCTGCGAAGCGGCCCCAAAACCAGCGACCCAATTCTCACAGTCACACCGCATGCGCCGGCTTTGCGACGGCTGCGCCGCCGAACGGGGATAAATCCCCTCGCCACAGGTAATCATTTGCTTCAGGTTTGGGTTCACCGCAAAAGGGCCGGGGTTTTCGGGGCTTGGGTTTTCTCGGCGCTCGGCACGTCATTGCCAGCACCCAGCCCACCACCCAGTGCCGTCACCAACTCGGCATGCGCACTCAACCGCGCGGCCTGCACCTGCTGTTGCACTTGCTGCTGTTTGAACAGCAACGTCTGCGCGTTGAGCACGTTGAGGTAATCGGTGAGGCCGCGTTGATAAGCGATCATCGCGATGTCGTAGGTCTTCTGCGCCGTGGCCACGGATTCGGCGGCGAACCCTTGCTGCTTGTCCATCGACTCGCGGCGGATCAACTGGTCGGAGATGTTCTTCAGCGCGTTGACCAGAGTCTGGTTGTAATGCGCCACGGCGATGTCAAAACCGGCCGACGCTTCGCCCAACTCGGCACGCAGTCGCCCGCCATCGAAGATTGGTAACGAGATTGCCGGGCCCACGTTGTAATTGAGTTTCTTGCCGGTCAAAAACTCCAGCGCGCCACCGCCGGTGGCCATGTAACCGAGGCTGCCGACCAGATCGACGTTGGGATAAAAACCGCCGTGCACCACATCAATGCCACGCGCCTGCGCCGCCACTTGCCAGCGACTGGCAACCACGTCTGGACGCTGGCCGAGCAGTTCGGCGGGCAGTGCCGACGGCAGTTTCAGCGCAGCACCAAGGGACAGCGTCGGTCGCTGCAACTGCGCGCCCGCTCCCGGCCCTTTTCCTGCCAGTGCGGCAAGCTGATTGCGACTGAGGGCGATCTCTTCGTCCAGTGCATCAAGTTGCCGATGGGTTTCCGGCAAAGGCGTTTGCGCCTGACTGACCTCAAAGTGCGTACCGATCCCGCCGTCCAGACGCTTTTGCGCCAAGTCGAGAATCTGCTGTTGCTGCGCAAGCGTCGCCGCGACGATGTCGCGCTGGGCGTAGTGCAGCGACAGTGCGATATAGGCGCGGACGATGTTGTTCTGCAATTCGAGCTGCGCCAACCGCGCCTCGGCAACGCTCATGTGCGCCAGATCCACCGCCCGTTCGCTGGCATTGCTTTCGCGGCCCCAGAGGTCGAGGGCGTAGCTGAAACCCAGCGCGGCGTTGTTGTCCCAGGTGGTGGTGTTGGCCAGTTCGCCCGGGCCGTAGAACTGATCGGTCGGCCAGTTGTGGCGCTTGAGGGTCGACTCGCCATTGATCTGCAACGACTCGGCCGCTTCAGCAACACCCTCCATGGCTCTGGCCTGACGCACTCGCGCGGCGGCCATGGCCATGCTTGGGCTGCCTTGTACGGCGAGGTCGATCCAGCGGTTCAATTGCGGGTCGCCGTAGGCTTGCCACCATTGCGCGGTGGGCCAATTGGCGTCACGGGCGGCGTGGGTAATGGCGTCGTCGGTGGCCAGCGAATTGGCCTCCAATGCCTTGCCCTGCGGGGCAATTCCTTGCGTTGAGATGCAGCCGCCGAGACCCAGGGCGAAAGCCAGAACACTGAGCGGCAAAAGCGCTCTGTTGATGCGACGCGGCACAGCTGCGAATTCCTGAGAGGGGGATAAAACGAGGGTTTGTTTAGGGAACGGCGCAATTCTAGGTGGGCGCCCTTGCGGCGATAAGCTGGGAATCCTGTGAATCTTTGTTACCGTTAACGAGATAATCCCTTGGTCGGGGGTTTCGACCTCGAAACTTCGTGTCACAATTTGCCATCTGCCTTGAGAGCACCCCATGGACACTTTGCAAAACATGCGCGCCTTCAGTTGCGTGGCAGAAGCCGGCAGCTTCACCGCCGCCGCCGTGCAACTCGACACCACCACCGCCAACGTTTCGCGCGCAGTCTCCAACCTAGAAGCCCACCTGCAAACCCGCCTGCTCAACCGCACGACCCGGCGCATCGCCCTGACCGAGGCCGGCAAACGCTACCTGCTGCGCTGCGAACAGATCCTCGCTTACGTCGAAGAAGCCGAGGCCGAAGCCAGCCAGGCCCACGCCCGGCCAGCCGGGCAACTGAAAGTGCACACCATGACCGGTATCGGCCAGCACTTCGTCATCGACGCCATCGCCCGCTATCGCAAGACCCACCCCGACGTGACCTTCGACCTGACCATGGCCAACCGCGTGCCGGACCTGCTCGACGAAGGCTACGACGTCTCCATCGTGCTGGCTCGCGAACTGCCGGACTCGGGTTTCGTCTCGCAACGCCTGGGCATCACCTACAGCATCGTTTGCGCCTCCCCCGCCTACGTGAAAGCCAACGGTTGCGCGCAGAAGCCCAGCGACCTGCTCAACCACGCTTGCCTGCGCCTGGTCAGTCCGGTGATCCCGCTGGAGAAATGGGCGTTCGACGGCCCGGAAGGCCAGGAAATGGTCACCATCAACAGCTCACCGTTTTTGGTGAACTCCGCCGACGCGATGAAAACCGCAATCACCAGCGGCATGGGCGTCGGCGTCCTGCCCGTGTACGCCGCCATCGAAGGCCTGCGCAACGGCACGCTGGTGCGGGTGATGCCGAACTACCGCTCGCAGGAACTGAACCTGTACGCGATCTACCCGTCGCGCCAATACCTGGATGCGAAGATCAAAACGTGGGTCGAATACCTGCGCGGCTCGCTGCCGGAAATTCTCGCGGCGCATCAAGCGGAATTGTCCGCTTATGAACTCAGCGGCAGCCTCGCCGGAGCGCGCGTCGCCAACTGATTTTCAACACACCGTGAAACCAGTAGGGGCTGCCGAAGACTGCGATCTTTTGATGTAGATGTTTAAAAATCAAAAGATCGCAGCCTACGGCAGCTCCTACATTTCGGGGTTTTCGCGGAAGTTTCCGACAGGTTTTGAAGGTTGTCCGTCGGAAGTGCGGTGGATAGGCTTTGGGTGTCGCTGACGAATCAGCGACCGGGTCTGGAAAACCCGATTTCAACTACCAAAGCTCATGGCATACTGCGGCGCTTTTCTGCTCGCGATGTTATGGCGGCTGTGCGCGGGAGGCCCTTGGGCCTGCCGGTTTTGGTGAGTTGATCGGTTTTTCCAGTCCGCGCACGGCTGCCACCCTATCGTCTGGAAAACGAAAGGTGGCAGCTCCAACTCAACTTGCCACGAGTATGTTTCCCATGATCAAACACACCCCCAATCCGCCCGAAGCGGAAAACACCACACCCTACGAATTCCCCGGTTCAAAAAAATTCCACGAAGCCGCCGAGCGCGCGCTCGATCACTACCTCAAACCCAACGCTTTAACCCTGCGCTTCCACAAACCCAGCACCATGTTCCAGGTCGCGCCGAATCAAGACAACGAAAGCCTGCTGGTCCACGCCTGCGAATCATTGGCGCAAGCCAACCTCATGAGCAGCGACATCGCCGCCTACGTCGACCTCCCGCAGCGCCGCACGATTCTGGCGATTCAGCAGATCATCATGCTGGCGGAACTGGCAGTGAATCGGGTGCTGGATAATGTCGACATCCCCCAACCCGCGCCACACAGCTGAAGTTTGATGGGACAGCCCGGGGGGTGCTGCTGAAACTCAAACAGCCTCTGGAATTGCCCTCACCCTAACCCTCTCCCAAAGGGAGAGGGGACTGACCGAGGTGTCTGGATGAGCTACGCCGACGTGGGATAACGAGTCGAACCCGAGTTTGAAAAGACCAAAAATCGGCTCCCTCTCCACTGGCAGAGGGAACTGACCGAGATGTTTGGGAGAGATACGCCGACGTGAAATACCGAGTCGAATCAAAATCCCGAAAAGCCCAAAAATCAGCTCCCTCTCCCCCGGGAGAGGGCTGGGCGGGCGGCGTTCCGATGAGGGGCAAATCCAACAAAAAACCAAAAGTTGACCGCATGCTCTTCCACCACTCAACAGGATGAGCGTTAGCTCGGCTGCTGCTCTTGATCTTGATCCACGGGCGACATCGGAAGGCTGAGCGGATCGATCCCGGAGCGAAGGAACCCCGAGCCCCAGCGAGCGGGCCGCACGTAGGAGCAAGCCTTTTTTTGCTTACTTTTTTGAGGCGTTTGTCAAAAAAGTGAGTCGCCGTAAGGGCGAAACCGTCAGCGGCCTCAACCAAAAAAACGGATATACACACCAACCAACCCACAACATGGTCGGCCCAAAGGCCGCCAAGACAACCCAAAACAGAAATGTTAGCGTGCTTGGCAATCTCAGAAACAAAGCCAAAGCCGAGCCCAATCCCAATGAAAAAAACAGTCCTGGCCTTCAGCCGCATCACCCCCCCAATGATCGAACACCTGCAACAAGAGTTCGACGTCATCGTTCCCAACCCAAAAGCCGGCGACATCAACGCCCAATTCAACGAAGCCCTGCCCCACGCCCACGGCCTCATCGGCGTCGGCCGCAAACTCGGCAAAGCCCAACTCGAAACCGCCGCCAAACTCGAAGTGGTCTCAAGCGTCTCCGTTGGCTACGACAACTACGACCTCGACTACTTCAACGAACGCGGGATCATGCTCACCAATACCCCGGACGTGCTCACCGAAAGCACCGCCGACCTCGCCTTCACCCTGATCATGAGCAGCGCCCGCCGCGTCGCCGAACTCGACGCCTGGACCAAGGCCGGCCAATGGCAAGCCAGCATCGGCGCCCCGCTGTTCGGCTGTGACGTCCACGGCAAAACCCTCGGCATCGTCGGCATGGGCAACATCGGCGCCGCCGTCGCCCGCCGTGGCCGGTTCGGTTTCAACATGCCGATCATCTACAGCGGCAACAGCCGCAAGACCGAACTGGAACAAGAACTCGGCGCACAATTTCGCAGCCTCGACCAATTGCTGACCGAAGCCGACTTCGTCTGCCTGGTGGTGCCTCTCAGCGATAAAACCCGCCACCTGATCAGCCATCGTGAACTGGCCCTGATGAAGCCGAGCGCAATTCTGGTCAACATCTCCCGTGGCCCGGTGGTCGATGAACCGGCGCTGATCGAGGCGCTGCAAAACAGCCGCATCCGTGGCGCTGGTCTGGACGTCTACGAAAAAGAACCGCTGGCCGAGTCGCCACTCTTCCAGCTGAAAAACGCCGTGACCTTGCCGCACATCGGCTCGGCCACCCATGAAACCCGCGAAGCCATGGCCAATCGCGCCCTCGCCAACCTGCGCAGCGCGCTGCTCGGCGAACGCCCGCAGGATCTGGTCAACCCGCAAGTCTGGCGCGGATAAAAAAACAGGGCAAGTGCTCTACCGCACTTGCCCGTTCATTGAACCCGAAACACATAACTTGCAACTTAACCGAACAACGAAAAAAACACTGCAGCTATAAACTCGCCAGACAAAAACCTCTCTGGAGAGTATCAAACTTGAGAAACCTGAGCACCGACCAACTTGTCCGCTATAGCAAAGTAATGCTCATGGCTTACATCAGCTTTTTTGGCATTCTGGTGATATACGGCAACTTCACTGACTACCCGTCAAACTATGAGTATGTCGGGCATATTCTTAGCATGGACACCACTAAAATCAACGAAAACATTCGCTATAGAGCAATCATATCCCCCATGCTGCACCACCGCATTTACTGGCTCATCATTACCTTGGAAGTGATTTACACCTCGTGCTGTCTGCTAGGCACTTATCACCTTTATCAAAACCTGGACGAATCAGCCGAAGCCTTCCACGACGCCAAAAAATTCTCGGTTATCGGTTTAATGATCGCCATATTCATATATTAAGTGGGTCTGCAAACCGTCGGCGTTGAATGGTTCGACATGGACACGTCACAGTCATGGAATGCCAAGGACTGGGCCCGGCATATTGTCGACTTTATACTTCCGGTATTGATTTACATCGTCATGAAAGTTGAGCGCTGAACGCGCAACGCTCAAGCATTTCAGGCCAGTTTGCCTTGACTCGGCACTACGGATACCCGTGGTTTGCGAAACACCAGCACATTGCCCAGCATCACCAGTACCAAGCCCGCCAGCGCCGGCGCCGTCCATTGATAACCTTCGGCAAATGCCGAGACGTTCAACGCCACTACCGGAAACAGCACGGTGCAATACGCTGCGCGTTCAGGCCCCATACGCCCAACCAACGTCAGGTAGGCGGTGAAGCCGATCACTGATCCGGGAATCACCAGGTACAACAACGCGCCGACATAACGCGGGCTCCAGTCCATTTCGAACGGGATGCCTTTGACCAGACACCACACCGACAGCATTGCGGCGCCGTAAGCCATGCCCCAGGCGTTGGTGGTCAGCGGTTTGAGCCCGGCTTTCTGTTGCAGACTCGAAAGCATGTTGCCTGCCGAGAAACACAGCGTACCGCACAGTGCCAAGCCCAGACCGAGCAAGGTTTGCGGGCTGGCTTGATGCCCGGCCAGTTCCGGCCAGAACAACATGCCCAGACCGAACAACCCCAGCCCCCCACCCATCAGCACATTGCGGGCAATGCGTTGGCCGAAGAACACCCGCGCATTGAGTGCGTTCCAAAGGGTTGCGGTAGAAAACACCACCGCCACCAGCCCGCTGGGAATCCATTGGCTGGCGGTCAGAAAGCACATGAAGTTGATGCAGAACAGACACACACCCTGCGCCACGCAGATCAGGTGCCCGCGCCGGTTCATCGGTTGCAACCGGCGGCTGAGCAGCAACAGCGCAAACAGCACCAGCGCGGCGAGGCCGAAGCGGTAGACGATCGACACCGGAATCTCCACCACGCCCAATTGCCATTTCAAGGCAATCCAGGTGGTGCCCCAGATCAGCACGGTCAACAGATATAACGACAGATTCATGGTGGACACTCCTCAATTGGATTTCAGTGTCCGCTGCGGCCTGGAAATCACGCTTGCATAAACTTGCGCTTTTGTCGGCCGACTGGCTGGCAGCGCGAAAGCGACGGAGTAGGATGAAAATCGTTGAAGAGAACCGATCATGGCCGCCATCGATAACCTGCAAGTCTTCCAGGCACTTAACCGCTCGCCGAACTCGCGCCTTGTGCACAGCGCCGAGCTCGGTGACGGCTTGTCTGCGGCTCTGTGGACCAATCACCACGACGCCCAGGAATACGAAGCGCCGAGCCATCACACCCTCTCGTGCTATATCGCCGGTGGCACTGGCACGTTTCGTCGCGGTCAGCCGGGCCACAAGGGCGGGCCGGACAAGCTGTGCATCCTGCCGGCGGATCACGAATCAGGCTGGGTGATCAATGGCGATATCCGCCTGGCGCACCTGTATTTCAGCGCCGAGCAATTTGCCCTCGGTTGTGTGACGTTGCTCGATCGCGAGCCGCGCGAGATGCACCTGCGCGAGCAGACCTTTCTCGAAGACCCGCAGCAAGCGCAGCGCTTTCGGCAGTTGCTGAACCTGAACTGGGACGAGCCGGCCGAACGTTTGCTGACCAGCAGCATTGCCCATGAATTGATCAGCCATACCTTGCTCAGTCAGGTCGGTGCGCGTCAGGGTCTGCGCCTCAAGGGCGGACTGGCGCCGCACCAGCGTCGGCAACTGGTGGATTTCGTCGACAGTCAGTTGGCCGAGCCGATCAGCCTCGGGCAGTTAGCGGGGTTGTGCGCGTTGTCGGAATATCATTTTGCACGAATGTTTCGCGTGAGCTTCGGGCTGCCTCCGCATCAATATGTGCTGGCACGACGCTTGAGCCGAGCGCGAGAGTTGTTGCGGGCAACGGCGTTGCCGTTGGGGGAAATTGCGCTGGCGTGCGGGTTTGCCAGTGCGAGCCATTTCACCAATCGCTTCAAGCAGGTACTGGGCGGGACGCCCGGCGAGTATCGGCAGGCGTTTTTGCGGTGAGGCTATTTCCCCTCACCCTAGCCCTCTCCCGGAGGGAGAGGGGACTGATTGGGGGATGCTTCAGGGATATGCCGACCTGATCTGAATTCACCGAATCCATAATCGACTGGGTTTTTCAGGTCGATGAAAGACGTCAGACACCTCGGTCGGCCCCCTCTCCCTCTGGGAGAGGGTTAGGGTGAGGGGCTTTTGATCTTGCCTTAAAACTCCAACGTGCTGGAAAGCGAAACCTGCCGCGAATCCCCCATCGACACAAAGAACCGGCTCGCCGAGGAGGTGTAATAAGTGCGGTCGAACAGGTTCTTCACGTTGAGCTGAAACTTGACCTTTTGCCCTTCGATTCTGGTGTCGTAAGTGGCGAAGACGTCGGCCACGGTGTAGCTCGGCAGATCGAAATCATTCACCGCGTTACCCGCCCGCTCGCCGACGTAGCGCGCCCCGGCGCCAACGCGCAACTGATCGCCGCCGATCACGCTGCCGAAGTCATACACCGCCGACAATGAGCCGCTGTTCTTCGCCACGTTTTGCAAACGCTTGCCTTTGTATTCCGGGTCTTCGGTGACCTCGGCATCGGTGTAGGCGTAGCTGCCGATCATGCTCCAGCGGTCGCTCAACTGACCGGTCAGGTCCACTTCCAGACCGCGCGAACGCACTTCACCCGCCGCGCTGTAAATCGTCGTCGGGCCTTCGGAGTTGGCCACCAGCACGTTGCGTTTCTTGATGTCGAACAGCGCGATGTTGCCGGTGACGCGCCCCGGCATATCCAGCCGCGCACCCAGCTCCCACGACTTCGCTTCTTCCGGCGCGATGCTGCCGTCGAGCACGGTGCTGCTGCCGCTCAGCGGGGCGATGGTCGAGTTGGGTTTGAACGATTCGGTGTAACTGCCGTAGAACGACAACTCATCGGTGTAGCGATACACCAGACCGGCGCGGGGCACCCATTTCTGCCCGTTGCTGTCGGTGTTGGCCTTGAACGGCACGCCTTTGCCGGCGTACTGGTCGTACTCCTGAAAACGTCCGCCGGCGACCAGAATCCACTGGTCGTTGAGGTGGATGGAATCCTGCATGAAAATCGAGTCGCTGCGCAGTTCATCGGTCTGTGCGCTGTCGGCGGCGCTAACGGTGGAGCCCTCGACTTCACGGCCGTACACCGGGTTGGTGTAGCTGAAGGTGCTCAGGCTTTTCTGGCGGATCAGGTCGGCGCGGTAGATCTTGCGGTACTCGTCGTCGACGCCGAACACCAGGTCATGCTGCATGCCCAGCACGTTGACCTTGCCTTCGAGGCTGGCGGTGGTGAAACGGTCGGTGCTGATCGCGCCGTGGGTGCCGTCCATGCTGCGGGTCAGCGTGCCTTTGTTGGTGTCGATGGCGGTTACGCGGACTTGGCTGGCGTCGTAGGTTTCGCGGTTCCAGCTGTAGCCGAAGTGGGCTTTCCAGTCGTCGTTGAGTTCGTGATCGGCTTCGAAGTGGTACAGGTCCGAGCGCCCTTCCATGTCGTTGAATTTCTCGTCGAGTCGCTGCTTGCGCGAGATGTCCAGCGGGTGATTGGTGCGCGGATCGATCAGCGTGCCCCGGTCGAACGGGGTGAGAAACTCGCGATGTTCGTAGGCGAACAAAAGTTGCGTACGTTCGCCGTACCAGGCCAGCGAAGGGGCGATCAAGGTTTCCCGATGCGTGCCGAAATTGCGCCAGTAATCTTCGTCGACGTGATCCACCACCATGCGATAGGTCAGCCCGGAATCGCCCAGTGGACCGGTGCTATCGAAGGTGCCGCCGCTGCCGTTCTTGCCGTCGCCGTAGGTCGAACCGGTGTAGGTCAACGCGTTGTATTGCTCAAGCTCAGGTTTCTTGCTAACCAGATTGACCACGCCGCCCGGGTCCTGAATGCCGTACAACAACGAGGCCGGCCCTTTGAGCACTTCGACGCGATCGACCGTGGCGTTCATGCCACGGCCCTGCACGATCGGCATGCCGTCGCGCATGATCGAGCCGTTGCGATTGTCACCGAAGCCACGGGTCATCACCGAATCCTGGGTGCTGCCCAGCGTGTTGCCTTGGGTGATGCCGCTGACGTTGGCCAGCGCGTCGTCGAGATTGCGCGGCGCCTGATCGCGGATGACTTGCGCCGGGATGACGTTGACGGTCTGCGGGATTTCCTGAAGCGAGGCTGAGGAACGCATCACCGAACTGGTTGGCGGCGGCTGATAACTCGTCGACTCGTCGCGCATCGAGGTGATGGTGGTGGCGCCCAGATTCAACGCGCCTTCGGTGGGTTGCGGTTCAAGTGCCAGGGTGTGGCTGTCGGTGCGGCGGAAGTTCAGACCGGAACCGGCAAGCAGACGTTGCAGCGCTTGCTCGGCGCTCATCTGACCATTAACTGCCGGAGCCGTGAGGCCGTACGGCGCTTCATCGGTGTAGACCACGCTTTGCCCGGTGACGCGGCTGAAGTCGCTCAGGGCTTGCGGCAACGGTTTGGCAGCCAATGTGAAATTGAACTGCTTCTGCGCCTGGTTGCTGACGGTTTCAGCGGCCAGCGCGACGCTCATCGGCAACAATGCCAATGCCGAAAAACTTAACGCCGAAACGCCCAACCATTGTTTGACCGAACCCGATTTTGCCCTGGACTTCATTGCTCAATGACCTGTGTAGAACCGCAACGGATGCGAATGACTCGCAGTTTCAGTCACTACACGGATGGGGCTTGGGTTTACCTCACTACAATTTTGAAAATATTTTTTCGAGAGGTGTGTTGTCTGGTCTGACGCCTTCGCGAGCAAGCTCGCTCCCACAGAGGATCGCTTTTCAAAATGTGGGAGCGAGCCTGCTCGCGAAGAGGCCGGAAACGTCAGCGCAGAATTATCATTTGCCCCAAAACCCGATACTGCTCAAACCCCAATACCCCTTGCAGGGAATTGAGAACAGCCTGCGGATCCTTGCTCGGAAAACTGCCGCTGACCTTGCGCGCCGCCAGCTCATCGTTGAGCAACACAATCCGCCCTGGGTAGTACCGGCGAAGATCCTGCACCACGTCCGCCAGCGTCGATTTGTAGTAAGTCAGCCAGCCTTGGCGCCAGGCCAGTTGCGCTTCGCTGTCCACGGCATGCAGTTTTCCCGCCGCGCCTTCATCGTAAGCCACTTGCTGACCGGCGGTGAGAATCTGCTGCTCGCCCCCTTGAACCGCCGTCACGCCGACGCGCCCGGACAACACCGTGACTTGTGCGCCGTGGGATTGCAGCCGTACTTCGAATTGCGTCCCGAGCACCCGTGCCTGGCCCTTCTCAGCCTCGACCACAAACGGATCGCCGGTGTGCGTGACGCTGAAAAAACCGGCGCCGCGACGCAACTGCACATGGCGCTCGCCATGGCTGAAATCCACGGCGATGGCACTGTCCGCATCAAGCGTCACTTGCGATTGATCGGCCAGGGTCACGGTGCGAATCTCGCCAGGCGCAGAAACATAATCGGCATTTAGATCATCGAGCCAGCGCTGCGGTTGCCAGCCAGTTCCGAGACTGATCATCAGCAACAGACACGCGGCCATCGCCAGCGCACCGGACCAGCGCAGAAACTGAGGGCGACGCGGGCGATCCATGGCGTTGAGATAGCCTTGCAGCGCAAAAGCCTCTTCATCGGCCAGGGTTTTCGCCGGGCCTTCACTCAACTCCCAAACCACTTGCGCCTGCGCATACGCCTCGGCATGGGCGGGGTCGGCGTGCAGCCATTGGCTGAACGTGAGTTGATCGCCAGCGCTCGGCTGATCGTGCAACAGGCCCAGCCAGGCAAACGCGGCCTGCTCGTGGGCGGGCGTCGGAGTGACGCGGTCGGTGTGCTTCACGGTGCTTTCCCTGGCGTGCGTGGCGCGGGTTCGCGCAGGCTGGCCTTGCAGGCCTCGAGGGCGCGCATCATATGTTTTTCCACGGCGCTTTGGGACAGACCCATGGCTTTGGCGATGTCCGCGTACTTGCGGCCATGAATGCGATTGAGTAAAAAGATCTGCCGAGTGCGTTCGGGCAAGGCACGCAACGCCGCTTCGACATGGCGCAGATCGTTGCCGGCTTCGAGTGCGGCTTGCGGTTCGCTGCCGTGGCTGTCCGGCTCGTCGGGTTGCCAGCCTTCGTTGACGCGCACCCGAGTGCCTTCGCTGCGCAGATGGTCGATGGCGATGTTGCCGGCGCAGCGCAACAGGTAAGTGCTGAGTTCCTCGACCTGTACCAGCGGCCGCCGCCAGAAACGCAAAAACAGATCTTGCACCAGATCCGCCGCCGTCGCCCGGCAGCCGACGCGGCGGTTCACCAGCGCTTCCATCTGCGAACGCTGGGACAGGAACACCTGAAGAAAATGCGCACGCGCGCCGTGCGGCTCGTCGTCGCGCGATTCCGGGGGATGACCGATCAGCACCTCAGCACTGCGCCCAGGCTGCGACCGGGCTGGCCAACAGGCTCAAACCGGCCAGCGCCAATGCCAGTCGCGGGCGATACGGCAGCAACAGCACCAACGCCAGGGCGCTGAGCATCAGCACCGCGAACCAGTCGACCAAACCCAAACTCCAGCCGTTGGCGGTGACGGCCGCCCAAAGCGACAAACCCAGCAGCAGCCACCCCGCCAGCTTCAGGCCCTGACTCCGTCGCGTCGCCGGTTTATGGCCGAGCAACTCAGCGTGGTGCCGAGGCATCGACAGACACAACGCCGTGAACCCGGCGTAGCACAGCAATAGCGCCAGCAGCATCAGTTTGTCCCTTGCCTGAGCGTGACGGGGCGAGGCATTTCGCGGCGAGTGTTTTTTACGCTGATGGTGCTGCCGGCGCGCTGCATTTTCCACACGGCCCACGCCAGAAAAACACCTGTCCCAAGGCACGTCAGGTCAAAACCGGCGAGCACCCAATCGCCCTGCGCAAGCGTTACGCCGAGGTTCCACGGCGTGGTCAGTGCATTGATCAACGGCACCGCGATAAACAGCAAGGCGCCCAACGCTAGCTGTTCAACCCAGGCTTTGCGTCCCGGGCGAAACAGCGCATGCACGACGCTCAAACCCCAGGCGATAAAGAATGCATTCACTTCCCAATCGGCACGCCCGGCCAGACTCACCGGCAACAGCCGATTGGCCAGGAAGAACGCCGCCACCGCCGTCACCAACCCGGCCATGCTGGCGATGTTCAGCACTTCCACCAGCCGCAATTCGAACGGCATGACGCCGCTCTTGGCGTGTTTGAGCTGACGCTTGCCAAGCCAGATCACCAGCCCGGTGCCGATCATCGCCGTACCGGCCAGACCGCAGATGAAATACAGCCAGCGCAGCAGCGGTCCGGCGAAATTGCCCATGTGCAAACCGTAGAACGCACCACCCACGGCCATCGCCACAGGCTGATTGGGTGTGCTGCCGAGCATCTGCCCAGTGACGCCACTGAAGGTCACTGCGCTGCCGAAATCGTGAACCACACGGTCGCCCGCACGGGCCAATACCACCGTGGCATTCCCATCGCCCGGATTGTTCACCGACAGTCGTGCGGTGGTGCCACCCGACCATTGCTCGCGGGCCTTGACCAGCAGTGGCGCCATCGGTGCCAGTGCAGCAGGAACGTTGGCCCGTTCCGGGGCTTTCGAGGCTGGAAAAACCTCATCGTAAAACTTGCGCGCGTCGCTGCCATAAGACGCCATGATGCTCGCCGGCATGACCATCGACATGAAAATCACCAGGCTGCTATAGGTGATCATCAAGTGAAACGGCAGCACCAGCACACCCACAGCGTTATGCCCATCGAGCCAGGAACGCTGGCCTTTGCGCGGGCGGAATGTGAAGAAGTCTTTGAAGATTTTCTTGTGGGTGATGATCCCGGTGATCAGTGCGACGAACATCACCATGGCGGCAATTGTCGCCAGCCAGCGGCCCCATGGATAAGGCATCTGCAGCTGGAAATGGAAGCGGTAGAAGAACTCGCCGCCCATGCTTTCGCGGCCCTTCACTTGGGCACCGGTTTGCGCGTCGAGGGTTTTCGATTCGAACCGGCCACGCTCACCGGGTTTGGCCGGCGCCTGTTGCCAACGCACGGTCAGGCCGGGGTCGCGGGCATCGGGCAAGTCGATCAGCCAACGCGTGGCGCCAGCCGCGTGTTGTTGCAGGTAATCCTGGGCCAGCGTCAGGCTCGCCTCGGCGTTGATTGGCCGTGCAGGGATTTCCGGCTGCATCCAGTGACTGGTTTCGTCCTTGAAGTAAGCCAGGGTTCCGGTGAGGAAAATCGCAAACAGCAGCCAGCCGAACACCAGCCCGGTCCAGGTGTGCAGCCAGGCCATGGCTTGGCGTAAACCCTCTTTCATGCGAAGCCCAATCCGCGCGCCGCGCCGGAAATGGTCGCCAGAATCACACTCGGCACCAGCAAACCGACCCATGCCGACCACGCCGTGCGGCAGGCAAAACACCAGAGCACCGCAACCAGATAGACCAGAAACGAAACGGTCATGCCCGTCACTACCGCTTCGGCGCGGCTCAATGGCAGCCACATCGTCAGGGTGACACTGGCCAGCGCGGCAACCAGATAGCCGCCAAACACCGCCGCCAGCACCCGCGAGGTAACGGCCAGACGATAGGACATGGGAAGTGCGGCGAGTTTGGCTTTCATGTTTCGACCCTGAAACGAAAAACGTCCGGCCGACAAGCCGAACCAACAGGCGAGCAATATTAATGATAAATATTCTCATATGCAAAAGCATCTGATTGCCGGGCAGCCTTCTCACCCCTACAATGCGAACTATTCTTGTTCTCTAACGCATGCTTTCTGCCGCATAACGAAAGCGCCCGGAGCACTACCGTTGCCGTCCGCCCATCCCGTCGAATCGCTTTATCAGGCCCACCACACCTGGCTCACCGGCTGGCTGCGGCGCAAGCTCGGCTGCCCGGACAGCGCGGCGGATCTGGCGCAGGACACCTTTATCAAAGTGCTCACCGCGCGCGAGCCGCCGGTGATCATCGAGCCTCGCGCCTTTCTCACCACGCTCGCCAAGCGTGTTTTGTTCAATCACTACCGCCGCCAGAACCTGGAGCGTGCCTACCTCGAAACGTTGGCGCAGATGCCAGAAGTGCTGGCGCCGTCGGAAGAAGACAAAGCGATCATCCTGCAAACTTTGATCGAGCTGGATCAGTTGCTCGACGGTTTGCCGCGTCAGGTCAAACGCGCCTTTTTGCTGGCGCAAGTCGACGGCCTCACCTACCCGCAGATCGCCGCTGAACTGGATATTTCCGTGGCCACAGTCAAACGTCATCTGAACAAAGCGGCGATGCGCTGCTATTTCGCCCTATGAATCGCCCGCCGGATTTTTCCTCGCAAGTGGCTGAACAGGCTGTGCACTGGCTGATGGAAATGCAGCAAGGCGCGTTTACCGCGCGCCAGCAACAGGCGTTGCAACAGTGGCTGGATGCACACAGCGAGCACCGCCGTGCGTGGGAACATATTCAACGGGTCAACCAGCGTTTGCGCGGTGTGTCTTCCCCGCTGGCGCATGCGGCATTGAACGGGCCGAAGTCCGGCAGTCGACGTCAGGCGCTGAAACTGCTGCTGATTCTCGGCGCCGGTTCTGCCGTTACCTGGGGCCTGCGCGAGCACAATCCGCTGCCGTCTCTGCTCGCCGATTACCGCAGCCCGATTGGCCAGCGCCGCAAGGTCTGGCTGGGCGCGGGCGATCAGTTGCAACTCAACACAGCGAGTTCGGCTGACGTACGCGTTGATCAACGTTTGATCCGTTTGCTCGAAGGCGAAATTCTCCTGACAGCCGCGCAATCGTTCGAAATACACACCGCGCAGGGCGTTCTGAAAACTCAGGGCGCACGCCTCAATGTGCGGCAATTTGCCGATCGCACACAGGTTGCGCTGTTTGAAGGTCGAGTCGAACTGACGGCCAACGGACGCGCGCCGATGTTGCTGCCCGTCGCTCGGCAAATGAGTTTCACCGCGACTGCCACCGGCGACGCCAAACCGCTGGACGCCAACAGCGGCGCTTGGGCCGAGGGCATGTTGGTGGCCGCGCATTTGCGCCTCGGCGACTTCCTCGAAGAACTTGGCCGCTACCGTCGCGGGCAACTCAATTGCGACAAAAAGGTCGCCGATCTGCTGATTTCCGGGACGTATCCACTGGACGACAGCGAGCGGATTCTCGATCTGCTGGAAATCAGCTTGCCGGTGAAGGTGAAGCGTTTTACCCGTTATTGGGTCAGCGTTGAGGCACGGGTTTAACAACGATCTTTTGATCATGAAAATAAATGAGCCGTTTTTCAGATCTGGCGTGACAGAGAAGGAAAGCCCCCTTGATTCAACCTTCTCAGGATCATCCACCATGCACCCCACACGCCTCACGCCACTGGCCCGCTGCCTGCGCAATCTCATCCTCGGCGCCAGCCTGAGCTTCAGCGCCCTGCCCGCTGCAATGGCTAGCGATGCCAAGGCGTATCACATCGCACCGTCGTCGCTGGAAAACGCCCTTAATCAGTTTGGCCGTGAAGCCGGGGTGCTGATTTCTTTCGGTTCACAAGTCACCAGTGGCGTGCAAAGCCGTGGCCTGGAAGGCAGCTACACCACCGAGCAAGGTCTGGATGCGTTGCTCGAAGGTACCGGTTTGCAAGCCCGCGCCGAGGGCAACAACGCTTTCAGCCTGCAACCGGTCAGTGATGCAGCGCTGGAGCTGGACACCTCGAAAGTCGTCGGCGACTGGCTCGGCGACGCGGCGCAGATCAATGTCTTCGAACATCCCGGCGCCCGCGACGTGATCCGCCGCGAAGAGTTCGAACGCCAAGGTGCGACTCAGGCGCGCGATGTGCTCAACCGCATTCCCGGCGTCAACGCCCCGGAAAACAACGGCACCGGCAGCCATGACATGCCGCTGAATTTCGGCATCCGTGGTTTGAACCCGCGTCTGGCCGCGCGCTCGACCGTATTGATGGACGGCATCCCGGTGCCGTTCGCGCCTTACGGTCAGCCGCAGTTGTCGTTCGCGCCGATCAGCATGGGCAACATGGACGCCGTGGACGTGGTGCGCGGCGGCGGTGCAGTACGTTACGGCCCGCAGAACGTCGGCGGCGTCGTCAACTTCGTCACCCGCGCAATTCCTGACGAGCCAACGGTCAAGGGGGGCTTTCAGACCGAGACTAGTCCTTCGTCGAGCCACGACGGTTTCAAGACCAGCGCCAATCTGCTGGCCGGCGGCACCAACGCCAACGGTCTGGGCGGCGCGCTGCTGTACTCCGGCACTCGCGGCGGCGACTGGCGCGAACACAGCGACACCGAGATCGACGACCTGATCCTCAAGGGCAAATACCAGCTCGACGACGCCAACAGCTTCAACGCCATGGCTCAGTATTACGAAGGCAAGGCTGACATGCCCGGCGGCTTGAACGTCGCCGATTACGATGCCGATCCGTACCAATCGACGCGCCCGAAAGACCAGTTCTGGGGCCGTCGCACAATGTTCAATTTCGGTTATCGCTATCAGGAAGATCGCCGCGAATTCACCGCCAACACGTTCTTCACCAAGACCCTGCGCAGCGGTTATCTGGATCAGGGCACCTTCCTGTCTTTGTCGCCACGCGAGTATTGGGTACGCGGCTTCGAAACCCGCTTCGCCCAAGGCTTCGACCTAGGCCCGACCAGCCATGAAGTCGGCGTCGGCTACCGCTACATCAACGAGGCTGGCCACGAGTTGCGCTATCGCACGCCGATCGCCAGTAACGAGTATCCAACCACCAACAGCCGCAACGATCGCGACACCCGTGGCGGCACCGAAGCCAATGCGTTCTTCGTCGACGACCGCATCGACATCGGCAAATGGACGATCACCCCGGGCGTGCGCTACGAGATGATCGAATCGCAGCAGACCAACAACCTGACCAACGTCAAATACAAGGGCGACTACAACACCGCGTTGCCGGCGCTGAACGTGCTTTATCACCTGACTGACAGCTGGAATCTGTATGCCAACACCGAAGGCTCGTTTGGCAGCGTGCAATACAGCCAGATGCCCAACCGCGTGACCAGTGGTGAAGTCAAACCGGAAAAGGCCCGCACCTGGGAACTCGGCACCCGCTATGACAACGGCGCACTGCGCGCGGAAATCGGGGCGTTCCTGATCAACTTCGACAACCAGTACGAAAGCAACCAGACCAACGACTCGGTGATCGCCCGCGGCGAAACCCGTCATCAGGGTATCGAGACCAGCGTCAATTACGCGCTCGATGACTTGAGCCCGGCGCTGGCTGGCTTCGATGTCTATGCCTCCTACGCCTATGTTGATGCGACCATTCGCGAAGACGGGTCGAACAAGGGCAATCGTGTGCCGTTCTCTTCGAAACACAAAGGCACGCTTGGCGTCGGTTACACCGAAGGCGCGTGGAAGTTGAATCTGGACAGCAGCTTCCAGAGCAACCAGTTCGCCGACAACGCCAACACCTCAAAAGAAAGCGCTGACGGCAGCACCGGCAAGATCCCCGGCTACATGTTGTTTAGCAGCCGCGCGGGTTACGACTTCGGGCCGCAGTTATCGGATTTGAATGTGGCGGTGGGCGTGAAGAACATCTTCAACACGCAGTACTTCACGCGGTCGTTCGATGACAACAACAAGGGGAAATATGTGGGTGAGCCGCGTACGGTTTACGTCCAGACTTCTGTGGCGTTCTGAATTTTTGAAGAGCCCCTCACCCTAGCCCTCTCCCGGAGGTAGAGGGGACTGATTGGGGGATGCTGCAGATATACGCCGACCTGATCCTGCTTCACCGAATCCATAATCGAGCGCAAATACGCCGTCTTGAAAGTGTTTCACCGAATCCATAATCGACTCGGTATTTCAGGTCGATGGAAAACGCCAGACACCACGGTCGGCTCCCTCTCCCTCCGGGAGAGGGCTGGGGTGAGGGTACGGAGCCTGAGCCGTACACAACCTCCAGCAACAGCACAAACAAAAACGGGCCTGCATCAGCAGGCCCGTTCTCATTGGGTGATTAAATAATCAGCGCATCAACTGTTGATCGCTGCCTGTTCGTTCTCTAGAAATTCTTCTTCCAGCAGAGCGTCATTCACCTTGCTGAATGGCACCACAGCGGCGCGCGGTTTACCTCGTAGTTTGCCGAAGAGGTGTTCCAGCGCGTGCTCGAGTTTTTCGGCAGCGCCATCGATCGCCTGTTCAAGCGAATCGGCCTTATGGGTCACGGAAATTGGTTGATGGCCTTTTGGCCGCGCTTCCAGTTGGCAGCGCAAGTCATGGGGACCTGGTTTGTCACCGTTCTCGTCGCTCAGATGGACTTCGACACGGGTCAGGTCTTCTTCATAACGTTCGAGCGTGCTCTCAATGGTGGTGCGTACCCACTCCTCCAGTCGTTGACTACTTTGAATATGGTTATCGCTGTTGACTTGGATTTGCATAGTTCATCCCTTATTTCAGCTAGCTCGCGAGAGGCCTTGAACATAATTTCTTGACCTCTTGGTTACAACAATCGGCCCGACTGCCGAACATTTCAACCCCTGAAAAAAGAAAAATATTCATTCGCAAAAAAAGCCGGACAACCGGGCAAGTCGCTGGTAAGGTCAGGAGTTGGGTCGCCCTGACTTCCCGCAAAATCTGCTCACAATTGCCCGTCGTTCAACGGGTGCAAGCCACGAAAAATCCCGGCCTCCTCCACCAGCCAGTCATGCACCGCACGCACGCCCGGATGGCTCAACGCGCCCGGCGCATACAGCAATACATAGCGTTTGTGATTGGGCACCGACAGCCCGAACGGCACGATCAACGCGCCCCGCTCCAGCTCATCATTGAGCAACGTGCGCCTTGCAATCGCGACGCCCATTCCGGCGATCGCCGCCTCAATAGTCAGATGATTGCGATTGAAAGTATGCCCACGCCGCACGTCAGCGCCTTCGAAGCCGATCGCATTCAAATAAAACTCCCATTCCGCATATTCGTAGCTGCCGCGCCAAGCGGTAATGTCGTGCAGCAAGGGGAAATGCACCAGATCCACTGGCCCGTGCAGCGGCGGACGCCCGCGCAACAGGCTTGGCGCGCACACCGGGAAAATCTGCTCATCGAGCAAGGCTGTGGATAACAATCCCGGGTAACTGCCGTCGTTCAGGTCGATGGCCAGATCAAAATCGCCCTCATGCAACGGCACGCTGCTGTCCTCGGCCACCAGTCGCAACTGAATGTCCGGGTAGCGCTGCTGCAAGCGCGGTAAACGCGGCGTCAGCCATTTGCTGAGGAACGATGGAATTGAACGTACCCGCAAGATCCCGCTGATCATCCCGGCATCCAGTCGCCGCAGTTCGGCGTCGATGCTGCCGTACGCCTCATTCACCGTGATGGCCAGCCGCTGGCCTTCCGCACTCAATTCCACGCCACGCGCACGCCGGTGAAACAGACGAAAGCCGAGGCGCTCTTCCAATTGGCGGATTTGCTGACTGACCGCGCCCGGTGTGATGTGCAGCTCTTCAGCACACCGGGTAAAGGAAAGGTGCCGCGCGGCACAGGAAAATACCTGCAGCCAGACGTAGGTCTGGGCATGCAATTGACGACTCATCGTTTAGTCCTGCTAAAGGCTGTCTTAGGAAGTTTCGTTGGTCACGTCCGACCGAGCGAGGCAGTATCGCCGACATTGCGCTTGTCCGACAAAAAATGGCAGCGATTCCTCCTCCATTGCTTGTAAGGGTTTAGCATGGCTATCAGTGTTTTCGATCTATTCAAAGTGGGCATCGGCCCGTCCAGTTCTCACACCGTCGGCCCGATGCGTGCCGCGGCGTCCTTTGCTCAAGCGCTGACCGATCAACGTCTGCTCAATGATGTGTGCCGCGTTGAAATCCGTTTGTACGGCTCGCTGTCGGCCACCGGAGTGGGTCACGCCACCGACCGCGCCACGATCATGGGCCTGATGGGCGAATGGCCGGACAGCATCGATCCGTCGACCATTGATCCGCGCATCGAGCAACTGCGCGAAAACGGCCAACTGCTCCTTGCCGGCGAACGCTCTATTGCCTTTAACTGGCAAAGCGATCTCCTGCTGCTGGACGAGAGCCTTCCCTACCACCCCAACGCCATGTCGCTGACAGCCTTTGGCGAATCTGCCGAGCTGTTTACGCAGACGTACTACTCGGTCGGCGGCGGCTTCATCATCGAAGCGGCGGAAGCCGAGTCCGGTGTGCCGCCGGCTGGTGACGTGGTGTTGCCTTACGATTTTTCCAGCGCCGCCGAGTTGTTGTCGCTGTGCAAGCAGCACAATCTGCGGGTTTCCGAACTGATGATGGCCAATGAGCGTGCCTGGCGCAGCGATGCTGAAATTCGTCAGGGCCTGCTGCATATCTGGTCGGTGATGCGCGAGTGCGTCGAGCAAGGCCTGCGTCACGAAGGCATTCTGCCCGGCGGTCTGAATGTGCCGCGCCGTGCCGCGAAATTGCATCGCAGCCTGTTGGAAATCGGTAAACCGAATGTGATCAGTTCGACGCTGTCGGCGATGGAGTGGGTCAACCTGTTCGCCCTCGCCGTCAACGAAGAAAACGCGGCCGGCGGGCGCATGGTCACCGCACCGACCAACGGCGCAGCGGGGATCATTCCGGCCGTTTTGCACTACTACATGAAATTCAACCCGGACGCGTCTGACGATGACGTCGTCGCTTTCTTCTTGTCTGCGGCCGCCGTCGGCATTCTGTGTAAGAAAAATGCCTCGATCTCTGGCGCCGAAGTCGGCTGTCAGGGCGAGGTCGGTTCGGCCTGCGCCATGGCCGCCGCCGGCTTGGCCGAAATACTCGGCGCCACCCCGGAACAACTGGAAAACGCCGCCGAAATCGGTCTGGAACACAACCTTGGCCTGACCTGCGACCCGGTTGGCGGCCTCGTGCAAGTGCCTTGCATCGAACGCAATGCAATCGCGGCGGTGAAGGCCATCAACGCCACGCAAATGGCCCTGCGCGGCGACGGCAACCACTTCATCTCACTCGATCGGGTGATCCGCACCATGCGTGATACCGGCGCCGATATGCACGATAAATACAAAGAAACGTCACGCGGCGGCTTGGCGGTGAACTGGGTGGAATGCTGATCAGCCTGACTGCACTGTCTGCGATCACCCGCCCGCAAACCGACCAAAAATGAACAAGGCGAGCCCAGTGCTCGCCTTGTTTTTGCCGGATTCATTGTTCGAAATTTTTCCCGGCATGCACCTTGCTACCTCTGCAGGAGCAGCCTTGGGCCGCTCATACACAGAAGCGATTTGGCGAACTGGCCACGGAATGGCCGATGGTCCGGTTGGGCGAACCAACCCGATCACGGTCGGTCAACAACTGCACGTTCAATCAGGCGGTGACGCATCATGGACAATCCTTTTCAGATCATTACCGATGCCTTCGCGCCGGACTATCAGATCAACCTGAGCATTCAAGGCCTGGACGGCAGCATCATGCTGACGCTGTCCAACAGCGGCCGAATCGTGGCCAAACGGATGATCAGCGCCGAACAGCGCAATGACCCAAAACGCCTCAAGCTGTTGGTGCAGAGCATTCAATTCGGTATCGCCATCGAGCAGGGCCACAGCGCCATGGCAATTCTCGAAGCCATGACCAGCGGCGACGGGCTGACCCCGCCTCCGCCTCAAGTCAAAGGCCAGCCACGGCCAGCGGCCGGTCTTTAAAGCTCGCCCTTCTCAACCTCGGGATGCTCACTCGAACCCGTACCGACCTTGCGTTGCGGGTATTCGATCTTCACCGAAGGAAATTGCGACGAGGCGTAACGCACCACCAGAATCGAAAACGCCAGCAGCAAGATACCGCCGCACAGATAGAGGATGCCCATGTCCGGCGGATTGTGATGCGAGACGTTGGAGATCAGCAGTCGCGTCAGCGCAGTGATGGCCACATAGATCAGGAAACGCACCGGCATGTGGTTGGTCTTGAAATAAATCCCGACCATCGCCCCCAGTTCCAGATAGATGAACAGCAGCAGAATGTCATCGATCTTGATGTGCCCGACTTCGAGCATCCCGAGAAACTCCATCACCGCTGCATACGCGGTCACCGCACCGATGGCGAACAGCGCCAGGTAGTGGAAAGTCTCGACGAACAGGTTGCCCAGGGACTCGGCCAGTTGATGCACGTTTTGCCGCAGTTTCTCGGCCCAGTTGATTTTCACGATGAAGTTCCTTAGCCCGATTCGAGCGGATGATGCGTGTTGGACGTGACGGTTTTCTGCACGCGCCTGATTTCATGCAGAAACAGGGCCACGCATCATGGCGAGCCGGCGCAAAACCCGCGCTGTGGCGTTTGGTCGCACATGCCCTGCTCTTGTGGGAGCGAGCTTGCTCGCGAAGGCTGTCGCACAGTTCCGCTGACAAACCCTGAATTCGGTCTACATTGAAATGCCACTACCCAAAGCGCAGGGATTCGCTTATCCTTTTCGCTGTATATAGATACAGTAGTCGCAAAGACAACTAAATGTGAAGGCATGTGAGGTGGTGAATGGCCGTCGAAGTGGTATACCGCAGCAGCCGAGATCTGGAGCGCTTGTTCATGGATAAAGCCGAAGCTGACCGTCATGACAAAATGCTCGAACTGGCCGAATATCTGGCCGATGTGTTGCAAAAAGCCGTTCCGTCCCTGACTGAACAGCAAGTGGAAGAGGCCGGGATCTACATGGCGAAGAACCGTGATGTATTCGCCCGGGCATTCAAGAGCCAGCCTGATGCACTGTCGGAGCTGATCAATGCACCGGTCGAGCCGGTCGAGAAAGCTGAGGTGGAAGAGTCTGCCGAAGCGCCGGGCAAACCGGCAAAAGCGGCGAAAGTTGCGAAGTAATCGATGCCCGAATTGAATAGGCCCTGAGTCGAATGGCTCAGGGCCTTTTTCATGCCTGAAACTCAGCGATACAAAACTTTCTCTGCCAACTCATCCGCCACCCGTGCCGGCGAACGCTTTTCAGCCTGCGCATGCCCAAAAACTTCCGTCAGCCGCGAGCTGATTTGCGACAGGTGAGCGGTGATGGTGGTCAATTCTTCACCGCGATGTTTCAGCGAGACGTAAATCAGCCCACCCGCGTTGATCACATAATCCGGCGCATAAAGAATACCGCGCCGTTCCAGTTGATCGGCCACATCCAGATGGGTCAGCTGATTGTTCGCCGAACCGGCCACCGCCGAGCAGCGCAGTTGCGCCACCGAGTGGCTATTGAGTACGCCGCCCAGACCACAGGGCGCGAGGATGTCACACGGCGTGCTGAGCAATGCGTCGTTGGCGATCGGGTGAGCGTTGAGTTGTTCCATCGCCAATTGCACCTTGCCGTGGTCGATGTCGCTGACCAACAACTCGGCGCCGGCGGCGTGCAGTTGCTCGGCCAATGCATAACCGACATTGCCCAAACCCTGAATCGCCACGCGCAGGCCCTCGAGGTTGTCACTGCCCAGGCGCGCCATCGCCGTGGCGCGAATTCCGGCGAAAACACCCATCGCCGCGTGCGGTGCCGGATCGCCGGCCGACGTGGTGCTGGTGACGTGCTGGGTTTGCTGGGCGATGCAATCCATGTCCGCCACCGAGGTGCCGCTGTCGATGGCGGTGATGTAGCGACCGTCGAGCTGGTCGATGCACCGACCGAAGGCTTCGAACAGCGCTGCACGATTTTCAACGTGTATCGGGCGCAAGATCACCGCAACGCCACCGCCCTGCGGCAAGCCCGCCAGCGCGGCTTTGTAGCTCATGCCCTGAGCGAGGCGAATAGCGTCCTCGACAGCGGATTCGTCGTTGGGATAGGCAAGATATCGACACCCGCCCAGGGCTGGCCCCAGACGGCTGTTATGTATGGCAATGACCGCCTTCAACCCGGAAACCGAGTCAACGCTAAGGTGCAGCGATTCCAGGCGAGTGCTTTGCATGAGCGCAAACATCGTTGGGCTCCCGAATCACTTCTTGTAGAACGCCAGTATAGGCTTGCGCCTGAAAATTGCTGGAGCGCACCGGAATAAGCAGACGTGCAGACGACGGCTTTACGGCATAACTCCTGAGCTGTTCGCCGAGCCACTGGACGAATGCCACGGACGGGGCTAAAACGAGGCATTCCACGGAGATTTCGATGAGCCCCCGCCAACGCTTTTTCGAGTGCCTGCACCGTTCACCGCCCGCGCTGTTCGAAGCCGCGCTTTGGATGGCCGCCGAGCATGAAAAAGACGTCGATCCCGAGGCGCTGCTTGTTGAGTTCAAGGATCTGCAACAGCGTGTCAGCTACGGTTTGCCGATGCTGCCAGTCGGCGAGTTGGCGCAACCGTTATTGCGGCGCATGAATGATCTGGGCTTTGCCATGGATGACTTCACCCCGCTCCGTCCGCAGGCCGCTTTAATACACAAAGTGTTGAAAAACCGTCGCGGCCAGCCGCTGGCGCTTGCCCTGATTGCGCTGGAACTGGCGCGCGGTCTGGAGATTCCGCTGGTCGGGGTCAACTTCCCCGGGCACTTTCTGTTGCGCGTGCCCGGAGCCGATCACTTGCTCGATCCGTGCGGCGGTCGTCGCTTGTATCCCAATGACTGTCGCGAACTGTTGCAACGCCAATACGGGCCGAACATGAAACTCAACGCCGAGCATCTGCTGACCGCCACGCCGGTGCAAATGCTACAGCGCCTGTCGCGCAATTTGCGCCAGCTGTACCTGACTCAGGATGACTTCATCGCGGCGCTGATTGACGCCGAACGCGTGCTCGAACTGGGCGATGCCGGCGCCGCCGATTATCTGGCCCGGGCCAGCCTGTATCAGCGGCTGGATTGCCCGAACGCCGAGCGGTTTGATCTGGAACATGCCTTGCTGCTCAGCGACGACCCGATCCAGCGGCTGCGCCTGACCGAACGACTCGGGCATCTGCCACCTAACTCAGTCGTCCACTGATCCCTGTGGGAGCGGGCTTGCCCGCGATGGCGTCAGCACATCCAACATGAATGTGTCTGCGAAATCTCTATCGCGGGCAAGCCCGCTCCCACAGGTTTTTGCGTGAAGGATTACGGTGTATCCGGTTGGTTGGACGGGTGAGCCTGGATGAACGCGGGATGTTCGGCCGCCAATGCCGAAACCCGACGAATCCGTGGATACGCCTCAAGCGAAACATTGAAGCGCTCAGCCGCATACAACTGCGGAATCAGATACACGTCCGCCACGCACGGCCACTCACCGAAACAGAATCCGCTATCGCCAATCAACTGTTCCACCGTGGCCAGCCCTTGGCTGATCCAGTGACTGATCCACTGCGTGACTTGCGACTCGTCATGCCCCGACTGCCGCAGCCGATTGAGCACGCTGACGTTGTGCAGCGGATGCACATCGCAACCGATCACCGCCGCTACGCCGCGTACATGGGCGCGGGCAGCGAGGTCTTCGGGCAGCAGCGGCACTTGTGGATAACGTTCTTCCAGGTACTCGATGATCGCCGGTGACTGGATCAGCAATTCGCCGTCATCGGTGCGCAAGGCCGGCACCCGGCCCTGTGGATTGATTGCCAGATACGCCGGCTGCCGATGCTCGCCACCGGGCGCCGCGATCAGGTTGACCGGCAGCGCCTGATAGTCGAGCCCTTTGAGCGCCAGCGCGATCCGCACCCGATACGACGAGGTTGAGCGGTAATAGGTATAGAGATCCATAAGCCCCTCCTGTCAGCGCGCCGCCAGCACTTTGCCACGGCATTCGCCGAAGCCGATCGAAGCAAAACCATCGCGGGCGCAACGCGCACGCAGGATGATTTCGTCGCCGTCTTCAAGGAATTTACGCACTTCGCCGGAGGCCAGCTCGATCGGTTTTTTGCCGCCCTCGGTGATTTCCAGCAGGCTGCCGAACTGACCGTTTTCAGGACCGGACAGCGTGCCCGAACCGAACAGGTCACCGGCCTGCAACTGGCAACCGTTGACGCTGTGATGCGCGACCATTTGCGCGACGGTCCAGTACATATAGCGGGTGTTGCTCAGGGTCAGGCGATGAGCCGGCAGATTCTGCTCGCGCATGTTTTCGGTGAGCAGCAGCACTTCCAGTTCGATGTCGAACGCGCCGCCGGCCTGATCGCGTTTGTCGAACAGATAGGGCAGCGGTTGCGGATCGCCTTCTGGACGTGCCGGTTGTGCGGCGCGGAACGGCTCCAGCGCTTCGGCGGTAACGACCCACGGCGAGACGCTGGTGATGAAGCTCTTGGACAGGAACGGCCCCAACGGCTGATATTCCCAGGCCTGGATGTCGCGAGCCGACCAGTCGTTGAGCAGGCAGAAACCGGCAATGTGTTCGGCGGCGTCACCGATGGCAATCGAGTCGCCCATCTCGTTGCCCTGACCGATCCAGATGCCCAGTTCCAGCTCATAGTCCAGACGCGCGCAGGGGCCAAACGTCGGCTCGGTAGCACCGGCCGGCAGGGTCTGGCCTTTAGGACGACGGACGTCGGTGCCGGACGGGCGCACCGTGGACGCACGACCGTGATAGCCGATCGGCACGTGCTTGTAGTTCGGCAGCAGCGGGTTGTCCGGGCGAAACAGCTTGCCGACATTTTGCGCGTGCTCGATGCCGACGTAGAAGTCGGTGTAGTCGCTGATGCGCGCCGGCAGATGCATCTGGCAATCGACGGCCAATGGCAGCAGTTTCGCGCCTTGAGCTTCGATGTTGCCGCGCTCGGTGCTGGTTTCGCTGAACAGTTCCAGCAAGCGTTCACGTAGAGCAACCCGCGCCTCGCGACCGAGGTCGAAGAAGGCATTCAACTGGCCGCCACGGGTGGCTTCCACTGCGCTGCGAGCCGCGCCGTCGAACAGACCGGCTTCAAGGGCAACTTGCAGATCGAAGATGTGCTCACCAATGGCCACACCGCTACGCGGTTCGCAACCGTTGCTGCTGAACACACCCAGTGGCAGGTTCTGCAACGGGAAATCAGCGTGGCCGTTGGCCGAAGCAACCCAGCTGCGGGTGATGGAATTCTGAGTCATGGGTTATCTCCGGGTCGGGTCGAACGTGGCGGGCAGTGTGGCCCAGCAAGCGTCGTAATTGGATTGCAGTTGCGGGCAGTCGAGGGCGAAGCGGCTTGGGCGCAGCACTTGGCTGGTCTCGAACATGAAGGCCATGGTGTTGTCGATCTTTGCCGGCTTCAGCTCGGCATTGATAGCTTTGGTGCAGGTCTCGCCATCCGGGCCGTGGGCGCTCATGCAGCTGTGCAGCGAGGCGCCGCCGGGCACGAAGCCTTCGGCCTTGGCGTCGTATTCACCCTGGATCAGGCCCATGAATTCGTTCATCAGATTGCGGTGGAACCACGGCGGCCGGAAGGTATTTTCGGCCACCATCCAGCGCGGCGGGAAGATCACGAAATCGAGATTGGCCAGACCGTGCACGCTGGTCGGTGAAGTCAACACGGTGAAAATCGACGGATCGGGGTGATCGAAGCTCACCGTGCCAATCGTATTGAAACGACGCAAATCGTATTTGTACGGCACGTTATTACCGTGCCAGGCGACTACGTTCAGCGGCGAATGATTGAGCTCGGTTGCCCACAACTGGCCAAGGAATTTCTGCACCAGCGTGGTCGGTTGCTGCAGGTTTTCGTAGGCGGCGACCGGGGTCAGGAAGTCGCGCGGATTGGCCAGACCGTTGCTGCCGATCGGCCCCAGATCCGGCAGGCGCAGCGGTGCGCCATGGTTCTCGGCGATGTAACCGCGCGCTTGCGGGTCGAGCAGCTCGACACGGAATTTCAGGCCACGTGGCAGCACGGCAATTTCCAGCGGGGCGACTTCCAGCACGCCCAACTCAGTGGCAATCCGCAGACGCCCCAGTTGCGGTACCAACAGCAGTTCACCGTCGGCGTTGAAAAACACCCGCTCCATCGAGCGGTTGGCAGCGTAGTTGTAGATGCTGATGCCCGAAGGTTTCTCGGCGCCGGAATTGGCCGCCATGCTCACCAGTCCATCGATGAAATCGGTCGGTTCGGCGGGGATCTCCAGTGGGTTCCAGCGCAGGCGATTGGGGGTCACTTCACCCAAAGGCCCGCCGGCCAGTTGCCGTTCCAGCTTGACGAACGCCGGGTGATTGGCGGACGGCTGAATCCGGTACATCCAGGTGCGCCGCGCTTCACTGCGGACCATGGTGAACGCAGTGCCGGAGAACAATTCGGTATAGAGGCCGTAGGGGGCTTTTTGCGGGGAATTCTGGCCGACGGGCAGCGCGCCGGGCAACGCTTCAGTGCTGAATTCGTTGCCGAAACCGGACTGATAAGCCAGCGTCGACGCGGTTGAATCGAGGTTCATGGAGCCTCCTGAACAGGGAGTCGGCAGTGGCCCATCGCTCTGGCTCAGAGGTTTCGGCACGCCGGGGTTGTTATTATCGTAATTCAATTACGCATAACGTAATTTGCTCGCTATCCAGCGTCAAGCTATAAAGACGCCCATTCGTATTGGAACCCGGCCGCACCATGGAAAAAACCAGCGACAGTAACGGCAAACAGAAAGTCCGCTCCGCCGAAGTCGGCACCGACATCCTCAAGGCTTTGGCCGAGTTGTCGCCGTCCACTTCGCTGTCGCGCCTGGCCGAACATGTGCAGATGCCGGCGAGCAAGGTTCACCGCTACTTGCAGGCGTTGATTGCCAGCGGGTTCGCCGAGCAAAACTCAGCGACCAACCACTACGGTCTCGGCCGCGAGGCCTTGCGCGTGGGCCTGGCCGCACTCAACAGTATGGACGTGTTGAAAGTCGCCGCCCTGCCCCTGTCGGAACTGCGCGACGAACTCAACGAAACCTGTTTCCTCGCGGTGTGGGGCAATCAGGGCGCAACCGTGGTGCACATCGAACCGGCGGTGCGTGCGGTGACGGTGGTCACACAATTGGGGTCGGTGTTGCCGTTGCTCAGTTCATCGACGGGACTGGTATTCAGTGCCTACCTGCCCCATCGGGAAACCGACGAACTGCGCGAGCGGGAAATCTCCATCGCCGAGCATCCACTGAAGGACGCAGACGCCTACTCGACATTGTGCCAACAGATCCGCGAACGCGGTTTGCATCATGTGCACGGGTTGCTGATGCCGGGCGTGGATGCCTTGTCGGCACCGGTGTTCAATGCTGTCGGACAGGTTGCCGCGGTGCTGACTATCGTCGGCCCGACCTCGTTGTTCCACGCTGACGAAAACGGCCCGGCGGCGCAGCGATTGTTGGCTGCGACGCGGGCCGTGAGTTGGCGGATGGGGTTTGACGCCTAGGCGCTTTGCCCGATCCGTCGGTCAGCGACTTTGTGAAGGCTTACAGCAACACCGTTTTGCTGTCGCCCGCCGCTTCCTCTTGCAGAGCCTCTTTGATAACCCTTGCTACAGCTCAAGCCCCAGCAACTTGGCACTTGCTACCGCTTGAGTTCTTCTCTCGACGCCCAATTTTCCATGTATCCGCCTGGCGTGAGTCTTTACCGTGTGCAAAGAAATATACAACTCATCTGCAATCTGTTGATTGGAATGGCCCTTGGCAATCAAGCGCAAAACCTCCAGTTCACGTTGACTGAGCAAACCACTACCGCCCGCCACTTCAACAGTGGCCGGCTCCGAGACCGCGCTTGCCAATACTTGCGACAGTCCGGGGTGGCGCAGTTGCAGCTCACGCAACGCCTGATGCAGCCCATAGTGACGGGCCAACTCCAGACCCTGCTGCAAGCAGGCGCGCGCCGAAGTCTGATCACCCTGCGAAAAGGCCACTTCCGCCATGGCCAGATGCAAGTCGGTTTCCAGAATGAACATCCTGCAGCGTTGCGCTGTTTCGAGCAGACGCTGTAGCCGGCCCATCGGATTGCGAGCCGATCCTGAACCCACCTGGGCAAGGATCAACAAGTACTCAACGCGGGGTATCAACTCGAGTGTCGCCGGCGGCGCCTGCAAGGCGTCCGCGCCTTGATAGTGCCGCAACAGACGTGTCATCGCCTCGCACGCCAGTTCATGACGACCCTGTTGCAGCCAGAAAAGACTGCTGACTTGCAGCACCACGCCGCGATAAACCGTGTCCGGAACCTGCCGTTGCTGCATCATTCGCTCCGCATCGCGCAGCCACACAAACGCTTTCTCATAATCCGTCTGATTGGCAGCCAGTTGCGCCAGCCCCAGATAGCCGTAGAGGACACGCTTGTCATGGTTGCGTCCGCAACCGTCCAACCCGGACTGAAAAAACGCCGCTGCCGAGGCATCCAGGCCCTGACTCAGCGCAAGACGCCCACGACGCAGCGCAATCCGTCCCAACAGCGGAGTCAGGCGGTTCGGTTGCCGGACGAGTAAATCATGCACGCCCGCCAAAAGACTTTCAGCCCGGGGTGCCGCGCCGCGCTGCTCGAGCAATTGCCCGTGATCAAGCTCCAGCAGTGCTTCGAAAACCAGCGAGCCTTGCGCCCGTGCCAGACACAGTGCCTGGCGATTGCGGGCGTGGGCGACGTCCAGCTCGCCACGCAACAAGGCTTGCTGGGTCAACCCTGACAAACACATCACCCGGGCGATCCAGTTATCGAAATCGAGTACCTCCAACGCTTGCGAAAAGTATTCGTGAGCGCCCTCCATCCGCCCTTCCAAATGCAGTAACCAGCCCTTCAAGGTTTGCCAACGCGCAATCAATTGCCGCTCATGCGCTGGCGAAGGCTGCGGCATGAACCGCCCCAGATGCTCGATACATTGCGCAGCCTGTTCAAAACGACCGGCGAAGAGTAACGCCGCTGTAATCAGACCGACCAGTTGTGGGGTGCTCAGGGTCAACTCTTCACCCTGATGCTCATGCAGTCGCAATAACAGCACCACGGTTTGCTCTTCAAACAAATGCTCGAAGCTGAAGTACTGCAACAGACTGACGGCGATTTCATATTCTTCGGCGAGCAACGCCTGTTCGAAGGCCGAACGCCAATCCTGCCGCCAGGAAAACCACTGACACGCCCGCCGATGCCAGGAACGACCTGCGGGCCATTGTTCGTCACGCATCACCCGCGACAACGGTGGAAAGACCTGCAACCAATCGGCCGAGTCGTGCCACGGCTCGATAAAGCAGCCCAGTGTTTGCAGGGTGCGCAAACACTGGGCGCCCTCCCCGGCGCCGAATAAATGCTCACACAGCTCAGCGTTGAATCGCGGCAGATGCGCGAGCACGCGCCAGTTTTCGGCCTGCTCCGGCGTGAGGCTATTGAAGAGTTCGTGTTGCAGATAATCCAGCAGCGTATCCACCCGTTGTTGCGGTTGATTGCTTTGCGACCAGTCACATTTTTGCAGCAGCGCCATGCGCACCCCGGCGCACCAACCGCCGGTACGCTGGACGATGCGTGCAGCGACAGTGTGGGCCTGCTCGGGCGGCAGATGTCGCAGCGCTTGGGCGATTTCGCCCGGGGTCAGGGCCAGCGTCGGGGATTCGCACTCGTACAGTTCGTCGTCGAGCAACAGCCGCGGCCAGTTGCATTGCGGCCGTCGGCGGGTGCCGATCCACCAGGTGAACACCGGGCTACTGACCGTCAGTAAGCGGTCGAGCAACGCATCCAGCGCTGGATCCGGCAGCCGACAGTAGTCATCGATAAACAGCCAGGTCGGCAACGACCAGCGACTCAGCGCAGCGACCAGGCCGGACTCCGTTGGGTCAGCCAGTCCCAACGCCTGTGCCAATCGCAGACAAAATTCGTCGCCACTCATTGCCGCGCCAGCCAGCGGCAGCCAGCACACTTCGCAGCGTTGCGGCGCCTGAAGCAGGCACTCGGCTAGCAGCGCACTCTTGCCGCTGCCGGCAGGCGCGCAAATGAGCCTGACCCGTGCCACCGACTCCAGCAATGGCTCGCTCAATCGCGCGCGCGGCTGGTGATGGGAGGACAGTCTGGGGAGAAAACCGGGGCGATCCAGACAAGCAGTCATGGCGGTCATCGGATGAGCCTTTTTATAGTTGTGAGCTCACCCTAGCCCTCTCCCGGCAGCTTGGTGACAAGTATTCAGCGCGCTGATTAGCGGCCATAAAAAAGGCGACCGCACGGTCGCCTTTTTTATGGCCGATGTATCAGAACCGTTACCGCACGCCCTCTGCACGCAGGGCCGATGGCGTGTAGTCGGCAGCCTTGGCTTCGAAGCCGAATTCGTAGCCATGCTTCTCTTCGTTCTTCATCCCCAGGGCAATGTAACGGCCAGCAATAATGTCGTAGAGCGCTTCGAGGGTGTAGGCCGGAGCCTGATGATCGTAGTAGTACTCAGCGTGACCTTCGGCGACTCGCCACAGTTGTCCGCGACCGTCGTAGTGATCGGCGAGCGCCACTTGCCAGCTGTCCTCGTCGATGTACATGTGACGCTTGGCGTAGATGTGCCGCTCGTTCGCCTTGACCGTGCCGATCACCTCCCAGACGCGGTGCAATTCATAACGCGTCAGGTCCTGATTGATGTGCCCGGCCTTAACGATGTCGTCGTATTTGAGCTTCGGCGAGTCGAGTTTGTAGCTGTTGTACGGAATGTACATTTCCTTTTTGCCGACCAGTTTCCAGTCGTAACGATCCGGTGCGCCAGAGAACATGTCGAAGTTGTCCGAAGTGCGCAGACCATCGGCTGCGGTGCCCGGGCCGTCGTAGGCCACTTGCGGCGCGCGACGTACTCGACGCTGACCGGCGTTGTAGATCCACGCCAATCGCGGTTCCTTCACCTGATCAAGGGTTTCGTGCACCAGCAGCACGTTGCCGGCCAGCCGCGCCGGCGCCGTCACCGACTGCTTGAAGAAGGTCAGCACGTTGGCCGCTTTTTCCGGATCGATATCTTTCATCAGTTGCGGCACGGCGATCTCTTCTTCGAAGCGAATCGGCGTGTAGCTGCCGTTGGTCTGCGGCGTGACTTGGGTGATGATCCGCTTTACGTTGCCGCCGTGATAACGGGTGATGTGGTTCCACAACACTTCCACGCCATTCTTCGGAATCGGGAAGGCGTAGTAGCGATTGCCGGTAAAGTTGGCCAGGCCGTTACCGTCGTTGATGGTGGTTACGTTGAGTGCACTGCGTTTGGCCGACTCGTAAATTTCAGGCGGCGCTGCGACGGTACGATGGGTCGGATAGACCGGGATCTTGTAGGTTTCCGGGTAGCGCTTGAACATCGCTACCTGGCCTTCAGACAGTTTGCTTTTGTACTGATCGACGTTGGCGGCGGTGATGGTAAACAGCGGTTTTTCATTGGCGAACGGGTCGGCGAGAAAGCCTTTGCTGTCCACCGCACCGGCGTTTTTCGGAATGCCGCCAGTCCATGCCGGGATCGAGCCGTCAGCGTTGCCGGCCTTCTCGGCGCCGAGCGGGGTCAGGCTGGTGCCAAGTTTGGCCGCCTCATCCGGCGACACCGCCGCCATCACGTTGGCCGCCAGCAGACTCAAGGTCAACACACCGCATTGCAGAATCATTTTGCGCATTGCTTTCATCCTTCTCGGGCAGATCAGAAGTTCACGCCGAAGCTCAGAGCGACGAAGTCACGGTCTTCGAGGACGTTGTAGTCGCCACCGAAAAAGTCGGTGTAGCTGAGGCTCGCGGTGTAGGTGTTGCGATAGTCGGCATCGACGCCGACGCTGATCGCTTTGGCGCCTTCGTTGAACAGGCCGTTAGGGCCATAACCGGCGACGTCGTGCGACCACGACAGGTTGGGTTTGAGGTTGATCCCGCCAATCACGTTGGCGTAATCGAGGATGGCGCGGCCGCGATAGCCCCACGAAGTCGAGGTGACAAAGCCTTCCGTGTCGCCACCGAAACCGTACTGGCCGTATACCGAATCGCGGCCATAACGCAGCTTGTTGCGCGACTCCAGACCGCCGACCCGCACCACCGCTGCTTCACCGACCAGCGTCAGGCGTTGGGCGCCCAGCACCTGGTCGAAGAAGTGCGTCAGGGTGCTCTGGATCTGCGTCACTTCCTTGCGCCGGTAGCCCGTGTTATCCGCACCGGGCGAGGTGGCAATTGGCGAAGCAGCGCCGCCGGCAATCGGGTTGAGCAACGACAGCGTCAGGTCGTTGGTGCTCAGTTGCACCGGCGCGTTTGGCCGGTAGCTGATCTCGCCGGTCCACGCGGTGCCGGTGGGCAGTGTGGTGGAGAAACTTGCGCCGTACAGGCGAATGTCTTCCGGGTATTCGAGATAATACTGACCGCGCCCGAGCATCACGCTTTGCGCCAGGCCCGAACCGCTGCCGGGGGCCAGACCATTGGCGATGCCGACCATGCCCGGCAATGCGGCCAAGGTCGAAAGCCCCGCCGTAGTGGTACCCACCGTCGGCGTGCGGCTGTGGTAGTTCATGAAGTAGAGGCCGTATTCGGTATCGTCGCCGAGCCAGCGCAATGCCGTGCCCCACTGCCCGGAATCGCGCGCATCGCGGTCGCCGCCACGGGGAATCACCACGCCTTCGCGGGTGACCTGAATGCCCTGACCAAACGCGGTGGTCAATGGCACAAACGGCGCAATGGCCGGGTTGCCGACGGTGTAACCGCTGGTGCAGCCGTCCGCCACCACGTCGACGCCGAAGAACGTGCCGCAGTTGTCGACAACGGTCTGGTCCCACTCCAGTTGATAGAAGCCTTCGATGGTCAACTGGTCGGTCAGGCCCTGGGACCCGAACAACATGTTCACGGGAATCAAGCCTTCCTTGATCTCCGCACCGGGGCGACGGAATGCCGACACGTCGATCGGGTTGATGCTGTTGATCGAGTTGCCGATGAAGGTACTTTCGCCCCAACTGACGACTTGTTTACCGGCGCGCACGGTGCCCGGTAAATCGGCGATGGAATAGTTGTGATAGACGAACGCATCGAGAATCTGCGCGCCGGATGACTTGGCGCCTTCCTTGCGACCGTTGTCGCTGATCTGCTTGAACTCGCGGTCTTCGTCCTTGAGTTCAAAGTCGTACCAATATTTGCCACGCACGAACACACCGGTATCGCCGTACTTGAGTTCGAGGTCGTGAATGCCTTTGACGATTTTCGAGAAGGTCTCACCTTTCTTGAAGTTCAAACGCCCGTCATCACCGGTCGAGGATTGCCCGGTACCACCGTTGACCGTACCGACCAGCGACTTGTCGGCATCGCGCATGCCCCAACTCGCACCGACCGAGAGCGACGAGTCAAACGTGCCCTCGATTTCCCCGATGTTGAAAGCGACCGCGTGCGCCTGGGCGCAGCAACCCAGAGCCACCGCGGCTGCTAGTGCCTGCGGTGTGAAGATGGCGCGCATTGTTTTTGTTGTCATGCGTCTTCCCCGGTGAGTGACAGAAGGCCCCACCCTACTGCCGCGTGACCGGGTCGATAAGCGCACCAAGGAGGTATTCGCGTTGTCGCTCGAAAGGATGAATGCCCTTGCAGTGCGCGGCTTTGCATCGCCCATGGATCGGCTGGATAGAGGATCATCAGTGCCGCGCATGGTGCACATCAGCCTCTACAGACTGTTGCATGCCCCGTAACAGTGCATGTCTGGAATCGCTATTTTTCCTACATGTTTGAAACCGTATTCTGAGCGGGCTTTCACGGGATACGCCGAAAAGCACCAAGCTTTGGTTACTGAGCAATTCAGGCCAAGGCTGACAAACTTCAGATGAATCGATGATTCGGTTTATCGCCCCGGTGTTCACTGACGTTGATTTGTAGCTCCTTGATCCAACGTCTTACCTTGGCCGCTGCGTTTGCAGCGGCCTTTTTTATGGGCGAATGATTTTCAGGCAGAGGAGGTCTTGCGGGAGGGGAAAGGACTTGAGCATGTCCTGTCGAATGACAATCGCGATCAGAGCGAATACTTCTGCAAATTCGCCATCATTTCCTTCAGCGCCTCGATATTGTCCTTCGGATGCGCCGCGCCTTCGAAATCACAAATCTGCTGCCAATGCGCCGCCACATCGTCGGGCGAGAAGCCCACTCGCGGATCGAACCCGGCGCCCAGGCTGCGTTCCCAGCGCACCTTGCCCATCCAACCACCGCCGACTTCAAACAACCCGGAAGTCTCCTGACATTGCTCGCTGGCCAAATACACCACTAACGGGCTGACCAGTTCCGGTTTCAGTTGCTCGAAGACTTGCGGCGGAATCAGCCCCTCGGTCATGCGCGTACCGCCAGTCGGCGCGATGGCGTTGACGAAGATGTTGTTCTTGCGACCCTCGATGGCCAAGGTGCGGGTGAGCCCGTATAGACCAAGCTTGGCCATGCCGTAGTTGGACTGGCCGAAGTTGCCGTAGATGCCCGAGGTCGAGGCGGTGAAGATCACCCGGCCATAATTTTGCTCGCGCAGGTGCGGCCATGCGGCGCGGGTGACTTTGTAGGCGCCTTCGACATGGACGCGATAGACCAGGTCCCAATCGGCGTCGTCCATTTTGTGAAAGCTCTTGTCGCGCAGAATCCCGGCGTTGTTGACCACGACGTCGACGCGGCCGAAAACATCCAGCGCGTTTTGCACAATTTTATCGCCGTCGGTGACCGAGTCGTGGTTGGCTTCAGCGATGCCACCGGCTTCACGGATTTCCGCGACCACACGATCAGCCGCAGACGCATTGGCGCCTTCGCCCTGAGTCGAGCCGCCGAGGTCGTTGACCAGCACTTTGGCGCCCTGTTTGGCGAACAACAAAGCATGGGCGCGTCCGAGGCCGCCACCGGCTCCGGTGACGATCACGACTTTATCTTCGAAACGCACAGACTCATTCATCGGGGCAACTCCAGCAGGCCAAGGGACAGTGAGCCCGAGTGTCAGGCACGGGGCTTTCGGTCACAACGAACACGGCAGGGGCTGAATGGTGCGCGATAAGGCTGGGGGATGATGTGCAGCAGAATCAAAAGATCAAAAGATCTTTTGATTCTTCAGGAACACGCGACCTTGCGCGGTGGCAGCGCAAAACGGTCACGAAACGCCAGGTAATGCTTGAGCACCTGTACTGGCGCCTCGATCTGCGGATAGTGGCCGATGTTTGATAACAACACGGTGTCCGCATCCGCAATCAACTCCCGATAGCGCTCGACCATGTGCGCACCGGAGATCGGATCGACTTCGCCGTCGATCACCCGCAACGGCACTTCACCGCGCTGCATCGCCGCCACCCAACGGTCACGCTGCACCCGGCGCTCGGGGATGTAGCCGATCAGCTTGTGCATGATGCGCGGGCCGCGATTGCTGTCGACCAGGCTCCAGAAATCGTCCAGCTCGCTCTCGGTCGGCCGGGTTTGGGGGCCGAAGATCTGGCGGAAACTTTTCACTAGCGCATCGCGGGTGAAGGCACGGCCGATCATCCAGCCCAAGGGGCTGAGCAACAGTTTTTGCATCAGTACCGGACGGTGGGTTTCCGGGAACAGACCGCCGTTGAGGAACACGCAACTCGCGACCTCGATCTTGTCTTCGTAGTGCCGGGCAAGCAGCTCCTGCGCGACGCTGTCGCCATAGTCATGGGCGAGGATGTGTAGCGGCTGTTCGACCTGCAAATGCGCGAGCAACGCCTGTTGCAGATCGGCCTGCTCCAGCAGGCTGTAATTGTGATTGATCGGTTTGGCCGAATCGCCGAAACCCAGCATGTCGCAAGCGATCACCCGATAACGTTGGGCCAGTGGTTGCCACAGGTAATGCCAATCCCAACTGGCGGTCGGGAAGCCATGGATCAGCAGCAGCGGCTCACCCTGCCCTGCCGTCCAGTAACGGATCGACTGGCCCCGAAAGACAAACGTCTGGCTGCGTTTACGCCAGACACACAGAGGAATCTCGGCAAGAGGCATTAGAGTTTATATCCGGGGTCTTGTTTATCGAGTTTGCGCAGCAGCGCCGGCCAGGCCAGCGCGCCACCCATGCCTTGAGCACTTTTGGTCACACCGGCGATCATCGCCTTGGCGCCTGCCAGAATCTGCGGTTCGATGGCGATCAGTTCAGCGCCGCCGGTCTGGGCCATCACCTGGATGTCGCAGGCGCGCTGGAAGGTGAACATCATCAGGAAGGTATCGGCGATGGTGCCGCCACAGGTCAGCAGACCGTGGTTGTGCAGCATGAGGAAATTGCTTTCACCAAGGTCGGCCTGCAAACGCGCCTTCTCTTCGTGGTTCAGCGCCACCCCTTCATAGCCGTGATAAGCCAGACTCGACAGTACGAACAGCGACTGCTGGCTGATCGGCAACACGCCTTGCTTTTGCGCCGAAACCGCCACGCCCGAAGCGGTGTGCGTATGCAGCACGCAAACCACATCGTGCCGCACTTCGTGCACGGCGCTGTGGATGGTGTAGCCGGCCGGGTTAATTTCGTAGGGACTGTCCATGAGCTTGTTGCCGGCCTGATCGACTTTCACCAGGCTCGACGCGGTGATTTCGTGGAACATCAGGCCGAACGGATTGATCAAAAAATCTTCGGTGCCCGGCACCTTGGCGGAAATGTGCGTGAAGATCAGATCGTCCCAGCCATGCGATGCGACCAGACGATAACAAGCGGCGAGATCGACTCGGGTCTGCCACTCGGCGGCGCTGACCTGCTCTTTGACACTAAGGGACGACTGGACGGGGGCTACGCTCACTGTATGCACCTCTGCGTTCTTATTGTTTTGCACGTGTCAGCAGTCTAGTCAGGCGCAGGCGATCGCGTAGTTGCATTGCCAGCCAGCTTGATGACTGAGCGGGTCAGCCATGCAAACTCCTTGGATCCACGTCAAAGCAACGACGCCAATAAGGGTGCGGCGATCAGCCCTTGAGCGCACCGATCAGATCCGCCAACCAAGGCTCGGCGTCGGTTTCCGGGGTGACGCTTTCGCTGGCATCCAGGCGCAACATGTCTTGCACTTCACGCAAACCAAGCTCGCTGAAAAACAGCTCGCGCATTTGCTCACCGCCACCGCAGAAGGTATCGCCGTAACTGGCGTCGCCCAAGGCAATCACCGCGCCGGGCAACCCGCGCCAGGCTGCTGGCAATTGATCGCGAATCATCGAATACAACGGTTGCAAGTTGTCCGGCAACTCGCCCATGCCGGTGGTCGAGGTCACGGCAAGAAACGCTTCAGGCGCGAAAGCCTGAACCTCGGCCAGGCTGGCGCGTGAGTTGTAGAAGGTTTCAAAGCCAGCGGCTTTCAGCAGGTTCTGGGCGTGGCGGGCGACTTCTTCGGCGGTGCCGTAGACCGAACCGGAGAGGATGGCGACTTTCATCAATCTGATCCTGAAGCTGAAAAAAAGAGCGGCGATAGTAACAGCCTGAGCCGCGAAGTTGCGATTGGCTCTCAATGAGCGTTGACAGCCTATGGACAGTCTCCACCGATCTTTTAGAATGCGCGTCACCGACAGCTCTGAAAGGATTCAAGGATGATCAACGCCAGTCTGCTGCAAATGGTGATCAACGCATCTAACGATGGGATTGTGGTCGCGGAAAAAGAAGGCGAACAGGACAACATCCTGATTTACGTCAACCCGGCCTTCGAACGCCTGACCGGTTACACCAGCGAAGAAATCCTCTATCAGGACTGCCGCTTTCTGCAGGCTGGTGACCGTGATCAGCAGAACCTGGAGCTCATTCGCGATGTATTGCGTAACAATGGCTCGTGTCGGGAAATTTTGCGCAACTACCGCAAGGACGGCACACCATTCTGGAATGAGTTGTCGCTTTCAACGGTAAAAAACGCCGATGACGGGCAGACGTATTTTGTCGGCGTGCAAAAAGATGTGACCGTTCAGGTCAAGGCTCAACAACGTGTTGCGCAGCTGGAAGCCCGGGTCGCCGCTCTGGAAGCCGAACTCTGCGCCTTGAAAGCGACAAACGGTTAAAACAAAACATCGAACCAGTTGTCATTAACTACAATCACCAATGACTTTGTAACTATTCCTTTCGAGTTAGCCATGCAACGCGACGCACTCTTGACCCAGGATGAGCTGGATTTTATCCAGACCATGCAGCACAACCCGCAGCTCAATGTGCGGGATGCGACGTCGAGTCTGCTGGTTAACGGCGGTTCTCAGATCCGTGATTTGCTCACGCGTCTGGCCGCTCACGAGCAAGTGACCATTCAGGCCAACTTCGAAAATCAGCAAATGACGTTTCCGCTGCATCTGGTGGAAGACGAGTTTCATGCGCTGCATCTGCGCCTCGGAGTGCCAAGCATCTACGAAGATGGCCCGATGGTTCGCCCATGGCGCCTGACACTTGAAGAGCCGGTGGCGCTGGAAAATGCCAAAGGCCAAGCGGGCACGCTGTGGGTGCACGAGGTTTCCCACAAAGGCGTTCTGCTAGAAGTGCGCAACAGGACCAAACCGCCCAAGCACTTCGCGCTGTGGTTCAGCCCGTCTGGTTATGAGCGGATCGCATTGCGCGGCAGTTTCGAGCGCGAAACCGAAAGCGGTTTCTTCGCCTACGAACTCAGTCAGACCGACAGCGATGAGACCGAGCGCCTGCGCCAGTTCATCCTGCAGCAACATCGCTTGACGCACCCGGCCCTGCACACCTGATTTCAGGTATCGAGCTTCCCCGCCAGAAATTGCGTCATGCGCTGACGCATGTTCGCCCCTTCATTACCCAGGCAAGCCACTGATGAACCGGCCAGGCTCTCTTGCGCCAGATCAGACGCATCGCCGGCGAGCATCAACTGACAATCAAGGCTCAAGGCAAGTCGATTCAGACGCCGGGGCAACTCGGCACTTGGGGCATGGTTGGAAAACAGCACCAGTGCGTCAGGTTTGGTTTTCTCGCAAACCAGCGTCAGCTCGTCGAACGGCTGGCCGGTAGTCAACACCCGAACCCCCGAGTCATTGCCACTCAGAAACAGCGCTGCCACCAGCAGTTCGAGCTCACGGCATTGCCCGGCCAATGCACTGACGATCACCCGTCGCGGTTGCGAGCCACGCAGGGTGACGATCCGATGCAACACCCGCGCCCGCAGAAACCCGTCGAAGAACAGCCATTCGCTGGTCTGCCCAAAGGCGTCCTGGCGCTGCAACAATTGCAGCCACAGCGGCATCAGGATGTCCTGAAACACCACGGGCAAGGCATAGGAAGAAAAGATCTGACCGTAAACACGGTCCAGTTGCTGGTCATCGAAAGAGCTGATCGCCTGCTGGAGTTGCACCTGCCATTGCAGATAGTCGGCCTGCACCAGATCATCGGGAATGATGTGCGCCAAAACTTTCAGCGGTTCGGTTTTGGCGAGAATCTTGCCGATCTTGCTGACCGCCACGCCACGATCGATCCAGTCGACGATGCTGCGAACACGCTCGATTTCGGTCATCGAATACAGCCGATGCCCACTGTCGGTGCGCACCGGCTGGATCAATCCATAACGGCGCTCCCAAGCGCGCAATGTGACCGGATTAACGCCTGTCAGCCGCGCGACTTCACGGATAGGGAACAGGTCCTCGCGCACGAGCGCAACAGATGCCTGCGAAACAGGGTGCGCGTCGGTCATGACAGGCATTTGGCCTCAACTTCCGGACTGGTTAATTGGATCCCATTCTAACCCTGATGCCTCGATTGCGTTCAAGTAGAGATATGCGACGAAAGTCTCTGGTTTAAACACGAAAATCAGGAATAATCCTTGCTTGTTGAAAAACGCAGGCCTCCACCCCGGCCTTGCGTCAGGCGAAACTCCTACCCGGAGTGACGCAATCGAGATACGGAGATACACAATGTCTACTTCACCCGTCACGCTGATGGTTGCGCGTCGCGTCGCCGATGGCCGCTATCAGGATCTGATCGCCTGGCTGCGCGAAGGCGAACAACTGGCCACCGACTTCCCCGGTTATCTAGGCTCCGGCGTGCTCGCACCGCCACCCGGTGATAACGAATTCCAAATTATCTTCCGCTTTGTCGATGAACAGACTCTGCATGCGTGGGAGCATTCAGCCTCGCGCACCGCTTGGCTGGATCGTGGCAGCGACTTGTTTGCACACCCCAAAGAGCATCGTGTCAGTGGCATCGAAGGCTGGTTCGGCACAAGCGTAGTCGGCCAGCGTCCGCCGCGCTGGAAACAGGCCGTTGCGATCTGGCTCGCGTTCTTTCCGGTGTCGCTGTTGTTCAATTTTGTCGTGGGTCCGTTGCTCGCTGACATGAGTCTTTTGCCGAAAGTACTGATCAGCACGGCGTGCCTGACGCCGCTGATGGTTTATTTCTTTATCCCGTTGTCGACGCGGTTGCTGGCGAACTGGTTGAACAGCACGCCGGCGCGTCCGCTGCCTGCCGCACCCTCTACGCAGAACCGGTGATCTCTCTGTGGGATGGCTGACAATAGGTGTCCGGTGGGTGTCGCTGTTATAGTTTTTACACCCACCGCGACACGAGCCGTTCATGACTACAACCTCCGCCCCGATCCTGATCACCGGCGCCGGCCAACGCATTGGCCTGCACTGCGCGCAGCGTTTGCTCGAAGACGGCCACAACGTCATTTTCACCTACCGCAGCGAGCGTGCCGGTGTGCAAACGCTGCGTGATCTGGGCGCCATCGGCATATTCGCGGATTTTTCCAGCGAAGCCGGCATCCTCGCGTTCATCGCCGAACTGAACACCCACACCGACAGCCTGCGGGCGATCGTGCATAACGCCTCCGACTGGTTGGCGGAAACCCCGGGCAGCGAAGCCGAAGCGTTCAACCGCATGGTCAATATTCACATGCTCGCGCCCTACCTGATCAACCTGCACTGCGCCGACCTGCTCAAGCAATCGACACCCGCCGACATCATCCACATCAGCGACGATGTCACCCGCAAAGGCAGCAGCAAGCACATCGGCTATTGCGCCAGCAAAGCCGGGCTCGACAGCCTGACCCTGTCGTTCGCCGCCCGCTATGCGCCGGCGATCAAGGTCAACGGCATTGCGCCGGCCCTGCTATTGTTCAATCCCGACGACGACGCGGCATACCGCGCCAAGGCCCTGGCCAAATCCGCGCTGGGCATCGAACCCGGCAGCGAAGTGATCTACCAGAGTCTGCGCTATCTGCTCGACAACCCTTATGTCACCGGTACGACCTTGACCGTCAATGGCGGAAGGCACGTCAAATAACGCTGCCCCGCGAGGATGCTCGATGACCCGCTCCCTGCCCGAGAACTACCGTGAAATCCTCATTGGCCTCGGTGAAGATCCCGACCGTGAAGGATTGCTCGATACGCCGGTGCGAGCGGCCAAGGCCATGCAGTACCTGTGTCATGGTTACGAACAGAGCGTTGACGAGATCGTCAATGGCGCGTTGTTTGCCTCTGACAGCGACGAGATGATCATCGTCGCCGACATCGAGCTGTACTCATTATGCGAACATCACTTGCTGCCCTTCATCGGCAAGGCCCATGTGGCTTATATTCCGACAGGCAAGGTGCTGGGGCTGTCGAAGATCGCGCGACTGGTGGACATGTTCGCCAGGCGCCTGCAAATTCAGGAAAACCTCACCCGGCAAATTGCCGATGCGGTGCAACAGGTCACGGATGCCGCCGGTGTTGCGGTGGTCATTGAGGCCAGACACATGTGCATGATGATGCGCGGTGTCGAAAAACAGAATTCGACCATGAACACCTCGGTCATGCTCGGCGCCTTCCGCGACTCGAGCAACACCCGTCAGGAGTTCCTGCAATTGATTGGACGGAGCAAGTAGATGCCACAACTTCAGCCGGGAATGGCGCGTATCCGGGTCAAGGATCTGCGCTTGCGCACCTTTATCGGGATCAACGAGGACGAAATCCTCAACAAGCAAGATGTATTGATCAACCTGACCATCCTGTACGCCGCGCAAGAAGCGGTGCGTGACAATGACATCGATCACGCGCTGAATTACCGCACAATCACTAAGGCGATCATCGCCCACGTCGAAGGCAACCGCTTCGCGCTACTCGAGCGCCTGACCCAGGAATTGCTCGATCTGGTGATGACCAACGCATCGGTGCTGTACGCCGAAGTCGAAGTCGACAAGCCGCACGCGCTGCGTTTTGCCGAATCGGTGTCGATTACCCTCGCTGCCAGCCGCTGAGTGTGTCTGGCGCATTGGCCGCCAGACTTTTATCATCCGCGCCACGAATTGACTGCACAGAGCCCATCATGACCGAGCAACAACGCCTCGAACTCGAAGCCGCCGCCTTCCGCCGACTGGTCGCGCACCTGGACAGCCGCAAGGACGTGCAGAACATCGATCTGATGAACCTCGCCGGGTTCTGCCGCAACTGCCTGTCCAAGTGGTACAAGGCCGAAGCCGACGAACGCCAGATCGAGGTCAGCCTCGACGACGCCCGTGAAGTGGTTTACGGCATGCCGTACGCCGAGTGGAAAGCCCAGTTTCAGCAAGAAGCCAGCGCCGAACAACAAGCGGCGTTCGCCAAAGGAAAACCCCATGAGTGACCTGAACACCCTGCGCGCCAGCCTCAAGAGCGGCGAACACGCTTTCGCCGACACCCTGGCCTTCATCGCCGCGGGCTATGACTACCAGCCTCAGGCGTTCAACAACGGTGGCGTGGAAAACGCCGCCGGGCAGAACGAAGGCTCGTGCAAGACCCTGGGTCTGGCGCTGCTGGAAGGCTTGAGTGACGAAGAAGCGCTGTTGGCGTTCGGTGAGCATTACCGCTCGGTGGTGGCCACGCCTGAGGGCAGTGATCACGGCAATATTCGCGCGTTGATCACGCAGGGTCTGGCCGGTGTGAAGTTCACTGCCCAACCCCTGACCCGCCGCTGATCTCAGAACCAGCGCCATTAACTGTGGGAGCGAGCTTGCTCGCGAATGCGGTCTGACATTCAATTTTTTGTCGACTGGCACACCGCTTTCGCGAGCGAGCTCGCTCCCACATTGGAACTGTGTTGCACCTGAAAATCGGGCATAAAAAAACCGGCCAAACTGGCCGGTTTTTTTGTGCCTGCGATCTTAGAACGAAGCGTTCTGCAGACCGTCCAGGTAACGCTCGGTGTCCAGTGCCGCCATGCAACCGGCGCCAGCCGAGGTGATAGCTTGACGGTAAACGTGGTCGGCCACGTCACCGGCAGCGAAGATACCTTCGACGTTAGTGGCGGTGGCGTTGCCTTCACGGCCGCCCTGCACGATCAGATAGCCGTCCTTCAACTCCAGCTGACCTTCGAACAACGAGGTGTTCGGGGTGTGGCCGATGGCGATGAACACGCCGTCAACGGTGATTTCGTCGAAGCTGCCGTCGTTGTTCTTCAGACGCGCACCGGTCACGCCCATGTTGTCGCCCAACACTTCGTCGAGGGTGGCGTTGAGCTTGAGGATGATCTTGCCTTCCGCCACGCGAGCGTTGAGCTTGTCGATCAGGATCTTCTCGGCGCGGAAGGTTTCGCGACGGTGGATCAGGGTCACGGTGCTGGCGATGTTGGCCAGGTACAGGGCTTCCTCAACAGCAGTGTTGCCGCCGCCGACCACTGCAACCGGTTTGTTGCGGTAGAAGAAACCGTCGCAGGTCGCGCAGGCCGAAACGCCCTTGCCCATGAACGCTTCTTCCGACGGCAGGCCCAGGTAACGGGCGCTGGCACCGGTGGCGATGATCAGGGCGTCGCAGGTGTAGGTCGCGCTGTCGCCGGTCAGGCTGTAAGGCTTGGAAGCGAAGTCGACGGCATTGATGTGATCGAAAACGATCTCGGTTTCAAAACGCTCGGCGTGCTCGCGCATGCGCTCCATCAGCACCGGACCGGTCAGACCGTGAACGTCGCCCGGCCAGTTGTCGACTTCGGTGGTGGTGGTCAGTTGACCGCCAGCCTGCATGCCGGTGATCAGCAGTGGCTTGAGGTTGGCACGCGCGGCATACACCGCAGCGCTGTAACCGGCAGGGCCGGAACCGAGAATGATCACTCGCGAATGACGGACTTCAGACATGGATCTGCTCCTGTTGACCGGCCAATACAGCTGGCGCGGACGCCGGACTGCCGGCGGAATAAAAAAGGACTGTGGATAACCTTGGGGAAGGCATGAGCTCGACAGTCCTGTAAAAAGTTGGGTGCAGCGTATCGAGGGGGGCAAGATTAAGGAAATACGGTTTAACAATCCAGCTCATAGGTGGTCTCTATGCCGAGACACTGATGAGATGGACGTCGCAGTATCTGAATGACACTAACAGTTAGCAACCAATAAGACACTGATTTAAAAGGATTTTTTTTCTCTAACAATTTTCGTTTTTTTTGCCTAATGCGCAGGTGAGAGATCTGATTAATTCAAGATCGGGATTGAGCCATACGGCGGCTTAGACGGATTGACGTGTTGACCGAATGGGTCGCAAGCAGGCCTTCGTGACAGGCCGCAATCGGCCATTAGCGGACGTTCGATTTCGGCTTCACTTCAGAACTCAAGCGTATCGACCATACCTTGGAGAGGTCGGCTGTACTTATCGCACTATCTAAGAGCTAACGTTTAACAGTTATACGTTGCCATGCGAAATATGGACTTTTACACCATCAGAAAATGCCCCGCGACCGGGGTCGGATATTCCTGTATGTAAGTAAGTAGTGCTCCAGTCTTTTACCATAGATAAGTAGCTGTTACGTTCGCTTCCTAGCTTGGAAATTTCTTCTGTCGAAAAAAATGACTCCAAACCATTGAAGATTTCTTGGTTTCTTTTAAAAGGGTTGAGTATCCCAAAAGAAGACCATGCGACGAGCAATGACCATGCTCTAACCAATATTTTCAAATCAGGGTCGAGATCATTCCATGTAATTTCCGGTGAATGCTCATTATGGGCTATTGACTTATTCCTATAATTAAAAGCCTTGGAATTGCTATTATCAAAATAACCCGTCTTTCTTTTGAAAGAGTCGTCGATGAAGCGGGCCTCATCTATATCGCAAGCCCCGTCTTCTTTAATCCATCCCCCGATTTCCTTCCAGAGATTTGCAAGTGAATTATCTCTGGCATCCGTAGAAACCAGCTTCCCGATCCCTACTATTATCGTATGAGCAGAGCCGATAAGCCATTGCTGCCAGAAAAAACTATTTTGTAAGCGAAGTTGCGTGCTAGGCGTTTGTTGCAGGGCATAAATAAAAGCCCTAACTTCGATAATATCCAATATTATTTGATCTATCCCTTGAGGATATTCACCTTTTTTCCGCTCATCAGACTCGATCCAGTTTTTTATCTCTTGAATCCATTCCTCAAAAAGCAGCTTTGAGTGCTCGGATGGATCATTGCTCAGATACTCTTCAAGCTGTTTGATTTTTTCCAGTGCACCTTCTTCAGTTAGCCTGGAATTTGTTTTGTTGTTGCAAAACTCCTTAGCCTCTAAAACATTACAAAGCATAAATCACTCCTTCCGCAGCGTATCTGTTGCAAGTAATAGCGAATAGATCTATAAAATCAAAGGGAAAATCTCTGGTAAGACGTTTCTCGTACAGCGTCTATGACCACGTAATCCTCAATACTAATCGCCGCATTGAAGGTCACAAGTGTCTAATCGCTAGGAGATGGCAAACGCGTTTGTGAGACCTTCGCTTCCCAGCAGCCAATAAACGAAAGGGCCCTCGTCTATGTGTCGAAAGTGACCCGGCCCCTCACAGAAAAGAGCCTTCACGCAAATCAGATGAGTAAGAATGTTTCTTGATGCGACCGTTAACCATGCGTGTAGGCAAGCAAGATCTCTTTGACGCTCGGCTTGTCATTCAGTTTTTTAACCATTTGCGCATAAATATCCGCCTCTTCGTTCTGACGAACCGGCTGCACACGCTGGTTTGGCAGCCGGAGAGCGTTCAACGTGTCCTCCCTGTGCTGCTGCAATTGAAGGTCGGCGAAAGGGATATTCATTGTTTTGCGCTCCATCACTATGCACGGTTAAAAAAACGATGGTTCAGCTCTGGTCGAAAATAATGCTTTCTGTCTATCCACACGAATCCATCATGCTTGCTGATGACCGCAACGTCGATTGGCCCCGATACTGACTCTGACGGACGCGTGACCCGCTCCTTGAGCGATTCAAGCTCAATCAAGCTTTTGGCTAGTCCGGCCATCTCCGGAAGCGGGAGCAAATGTACAATGGTTGACAGTGGAAATATATGCTGATTCCGCACGTGTTGATGCCATCGGTCAGAATGCGCAGTGCCTACCTCATCAATGATCTGCGCTCTTTTCGCTGCGTCAAGCGTAGCCGTTGTACCCAACTCTGCAATAATCTTGTCACTCAGCTCACCAAACGCCTGAGTGGTTGATGTGTTGACGGTATTGAATACGTCGGGCGAAATCCCCATTCGGAATGTGTCAATCATGTGGGTAGTAGCAAATGGCTGAATAACCGCAGGACAATTGGCGTCCATTATGGTTGGTGATAGTCTGTTTAGGATCAACCTATCACCCAAGAAGCCATAACAGTCAAATGTTTCGAGGACGGGGAAATATTCCTCTTTTCCATATCCCGCAACCACCACGCCTGTTTTGTCCGTGTACAAAAAGAACTCTTTGACTGCAAGTTTGGCCAAAGCCTCTAAGAATCTGGTGACTAAGAATTCTCTAGAACTGGATTGCATGAACAAAAATATTGAAGATCCGGCCATCGGGGCTAATTTTGGAGCAGTGCTAGCATATGCGTTAGCTATATCAGCATCCCTTAGTAATAAGGGCAGAGGCAACGCATCGATATCAATTTCACTCCGTTGAAGCGCACCGTCTATTTCTTCATCTGACTTGTTTGCAAGGTCTTCTAGTTGCTCAACACCAGCATGGTGTGCAATCCGCATTTGTAGTCGGTAGAGAGTCGCTGCAACCAAATCGAACAAAGTTGTAGACTTTGCCTCTTCCGAGAAAAATTTTTCTTCTTTCTCAACAAACTCAAAAAAGCGTTGAGGATAAGTTTCGAGCTTATCGTACTGGTCCTGCCCCAGAGACTCTCGGTAGGCCTTAATGGGTAACTCCCATGGCACGCCATGAAGATCTGCTGATCCGTATATCATCAAACCTACCGGCCCTACTCTGCTCAATTCAAAGAGTTTATTAGCCCCCTTAAAATAGCGCTTCTCCTGTTGTCCGTCCTTCCATGATGTGATTGTCGTAGCGCTGTCGGCAGCTAGCACTACAGCAGTTCGACTCATGATAGCGATTTCTGCGGTCATTGCTTTCCTCCTGATGGCAGCTTGAATATGGCTCACTTCTGATGAATCGCCAGCTCCCAGGACCACTGACGTAAGAAAATCCTTTTTCTTGTATATCGGGCGAGATGTTCGTATTAATTTTCGAGATTGCTCGAACCCCCATAAAGTCCGAACGTGTCTATGACAGTCGCTCGCGATCGGCGGGATTGGGCGGACGCTAGCTGGGCCGAAATAGTCCCTTCATCGAACGTCAGCTAATGGCCGATTGCTGCCTGTCGTGACAGGCAGCTTTGGGTCGATTTTTGCCTGTCGCCACCCTCAGATATGTGGCTTGGGGTTGGCAACCAGTTAAACATTGAGAGTGGGATGGAGTGATGGTGTTAAATCCAGTCCGGGATACGACTAACGCCCAAAATATTTGAGGCTTCAATCGACACGAATCTGTTGGGTGACCCGCGGTAAGTGAATGCGGCTTAATGCCCAGCGGCCGAAAAGTGAGAGTACCCACTTACATCGATTTGACCGAGACTACTTCCACAAACCTGAATTTTTTTCTGGCCGTCTTAGTAGCTTCTTGTTCTGCAACTAGGGAACTCAGCGTATCGGCCTCATGCACCATCTCGTGCATCTCGCCTTCAAATTCGTTTCCCACACGGAGGGTAACTCTCAACCTAGGTGTGAAGCCTTTTGAGACTGCCTTTTTCTTAGCTGCCTTCACCGGTTGCACGATCACAACATCCGGGACTGTGTCCTGCACGTCTGAGTTAATTGCCGGCGCAGAGGGCTCAGAATCACCGAATAGCGCCCGGCGCATCTCATCTTCCATCAATTCCGTATTCATACCATTTTCTCAGAAGGGTGTTATCTATAACCTGATCGATTCTATCAGGATGGCCGGACTCTGTAGTAAAGCGTCGCAGGGTCTGACCTGAAGTGACAAAGGCCACCAAAGCAGATACCGGCGAGCGTCAGCATCTGTCAATCTGCCGCCTATCATGGCGAGCAGCTGTCGGCCCAGAGTGTGTAAAAACGCTTCGCCAAAATTGAAGTGTGCGCGTCTACGTTAAATCTGAAATTTATCGGCACGTCAGCAGATGTGGATTTAGCGTAGAAACGCGATTTCCAGTCCGGTTTTGAGTACCTGACGCGCTCAAAAACGTTTTTACACGGTCTGGGCCACAAGCGGACATTCTCACAGTATCTTGATAGACATCCTTGAGGCCTGAGAGGCTCTCTGAAACTGGGGCCTGTTGCCGCCAGCATAGGATTGACCCAGTTGCTGAAAAGTTGGTGACCCAAGCTTCCACCCTATGAACCCATTACCAGTGCTGGATTTTCCCGATTGGTGCTGGGTTAGCGTGCCATCGGCAACTGGGTCAATTCGACGCCAGCACCCACAGCAACCCCTACATCAAGTGCTGCACTTGCTCCTTGAGACCGCCGATTACTCAGTCCGAAATGTTGGTCACTTGGATGGTCCGGTCGTCAGCAGTCTGCGCGCTGCTTTTCTTTTCTCGACGATCATTTATCCATCTGCCTACCTGGGCCGGGAAGTCAGTTGGAGATTTTCGTCCGACCTTTCTTGCAAGATCAAGAATGGTTTGTTGGGCGAGGGCTTCTTCCATGCGTTTCTGTGCCGTCATCATCGCCGCGTGAACCGAGCAATGGCCGTCTAGCGCCCAGGCAGGCGGAGAGCCTTCGAACAGGGCACAACGGCCGCGAATCTCTCGGCAATCAAAAATGAGCTTCTGACCGTCGATGGCGTTGACGATATCAAGAATGCTGATTTCGTCAGAAGGTCTCGACAGCTTGAACCCTCCGCGCACGCCTTCCGTTGCTACGACCAGTTTGGACTTAGCCAGCTTGGTGAAAATCTTCGCCAGGTAATCCAGAGGTACGCCTTGCAATTCTGCAAGATCACGCACGCTCGCTTCACGGCTTTCGCCGCCAGCGCCCACCAAAAAAATCAGGCAATGAATGCCGTACTCAACGCCCGCGCTGTAAAGAGACATTTAGATCTCCGACTTAATTAGTCGCATATATTAGCAGCGGTCAGTGAGGGGGGGCAACGATCCTCGCACGCTGTGACATGGGCCTTCTACCTTTAAAAATCACTTAACGCCTAATTTTGTGGTGAAAATATTGTATTGAGTAGCCATTGCTCAAAAATTTTCTTCATAAATCCGCTCAGATGGCTCATGAGAAATATCTTGCCTTTGAAAACTACGACCAATATAGTCGTTGTTTGTCGAACTTCTACGGTGGCTGTTTTCCAAGATCGCCTTGCTCCGGCTTCACGTCCGCTACCGATAAGCGTGACTCTTTAACGAATTCATGACTTCCCACCAGGGGTTAAAAATGAAACAGCAGATTCTGATTATTGGCGCAGGTTTCGGTGGTATGTGGACGGCTTTGAGTGCCACGCGCCTGTTCGACATTCATGGTCACAACGACGTTGAAGTGACCGTGCTGGCGCCTCAGGCCGAGTTGCGCGTCCGTCCGCGTTTTTACGAGCCTGATGCGCACCGACTGGTCGCGCCGATTGGCGAGCTGTTCGATGCGGTAGGTGTCAAGTTCATCAAGGGAGCCGCAGAGACCATCGACGTTCAGCAAAAATGTGTCGGTTACATCGATACCTCTGGCACCAAGCAAGTGCGCAGCTACGACAAACTTGTTCTAGCCACTGGCAGCCGGCTCGCGATGCCCAACACTCAAGGTGTGGCGGAATACGCCTTCGATGTGGACCAGATCGAGCAAGCCGTACGTTTGGAGAACCACCTCAAGTCCCTGGCAGGCCTTCCAGAAAGCAAAGGCCGCAATACTGTAGTGGTTGCTGGCGGCGGCTTCACCGGCATTGAAACGGCGACCGAAATGCCGGCTCGTCTGCGGGCCATACTAGGTGATCATGCGGACATAGAAGTGATCATCGTGGATCGTAGTGAAAAAGTCGGGGCGTCAATGGGGGCCGAAATCAGTAGGTCGATCGCGGAGGCCAGCGATGAGCTAGGGGTGAAATGGCGCTTGAAATCGTCTGTGGTAGTAGTCGATGAAAATGGGGTAACCCTTGACGATGGTCAGCGTATTGAAGCGAAGACCGTGGTCTGGACCACTGGTGTGCGGGCCAGCTCGCTGACCGAGCAGATCCCAGGTGAACGCGATTTCCTCGGTCGTCTGCATGTGGATTCCCACCTGAAAGTCATCGGCCAGCAAGACATCTTTGCCACCGGCGATGTTGCTTACGCCGCCACCGATGACCTTGGCAACCATGCACTGATGACTTGCCAGCACGCCATCGTCCTGGGCCGCCACGCTGGCAACAACGTTGCCGCGCAGATTTTAGGTGTGGATCCGACCTCGTACAGCCAGCCCAAGTACGTCACCTGCCTGGACTTGGGGGGCTGGGGTGCGGTCTACACCGAAGGATGGGATCGCCAGGTCAAGTTGACCCGGCAGGAAGGCAAATCGCTCAAGACGCAGATCAACACTGTGTGGATCTACCCTCCTGCCGCCAACCGTGATGCAGCGTGGGCAGCGGCGGATCCATTGATCCCCATTGCCTGAGATGCTAGCCCTGGGAGGCGTATCTTGATAACGCTTCCTGCTGAAAAATCCTGCGGGTTTGCAATGCCCCGATTGATACTCAGTGACGAGCTTTGGCTGAAGCTGGAAAAAATTCTGCTTCAACAAGCGATTTATCACAAGCCACATCTGCGGATGACAGTTGAGGGAATGCTTTACCGAATGCGCGTGGGCTGTCCCTGGCGAGACCTGCCCCGCGCCTTCGGCTGCGCGCGGGTACGGAAACGGCATTAGCCAGAGTGGGCGCCGTGTTCGGTGCGGCGAAGCCGCACTGTGCTTATCTGTTCGCCAACCGTCGCGTCACTCGCGTGAAATTTTTGATGTATGGTGGGTTTGGCTCTCCATAACAACGAGCTGTCGAGATTACCGAGCGTACAGGTCGAATCTTGGCGACTCAAACTCACATTTGCACTTGAATTCAAAGCAGTGTAAGAGGTGGAATAGTCGCCAATGATAAGATCGAAGATAAAGAAAGACCTCATACAACTGTTGTTCCGGTACGACAAGCACGTTGTCTCGGCGGTGGCATTTGGTCTATTTCTATTAATAGGGGCCGGCGTGACTGTTAAGCTCAATGAAGCTGAAGAGCAGGTGGCGCAAGCTCACGACGTACAGGTGGCCAACAGTTACGCTAACGCCATAGAAAAAGTTATCGAACATGCCTTGTCGTCCACCCATGCGTTGGCTGTGATGGTTCGCCAAGGCAATGGTCATGTCCAAGACTTCAGTTCTCTGGCGACTTACATGCTGCCCCTGTACAAGGGTGCATTCGCACTATCACTGGCGCCGCAAGGCGTGATCCGGCAGATCGAGCCTGCGGTCTCCAACACCCTTCTCAAAGACCACGACTTGTTTGAGGGGCAAGACCGGGACGTGGCTCTGGAACGCCTACGTGAGGGAGACGTGCAGTTTGAAGGCCCGTTCAAGTTGATTCAAGGACCCCTGGGGGCCATCGGCCTTTTGCCGGTATTCCTAAAAAGCGCTAACGGCATTCGCTATTTTTGGGGTTGCACCGTGGTCACCTTGAAGTTTCCTGATGCGTTAAGCGATGCCAACCTCAGTTCGTTGGAAGGCCAAGGCTACGCATACCGTCTTTCAGGGATGAACGCCGAAACCCATCAGGAGGAAATTATCCAGTCCTCCGCGGCGTCACTGGGTGCTGTCGTGCAGAATGTAAACATCAGGATCAGCGGTGCGCTATGGCAGCTGAGTATTTCCAGAACTGGCCACTGGGCGAAGCAAAGCAATACGTTCTTTAAATTTTTTCTTGTGCTGTTCGGATCAGTCTTGATGGCCTGGCTTGCCTTTTCAGTCTCGACCTTGGCACAGCAGCGCAAACAGCTCCACGACATCGCTATGTATGATCCCTTAACTGAACTTCCCAACCGACGCTTGCTGGACATTAGACTCACACAGGCCATCCACAACGCCCTCAACCATGATGAGAAAATTGCGGTGTGCTATTTGGACCTCGATGGGTTCAAGGGTATCAACGATAGCCTAGGCCACGCGGCGGGGGATCAGCTACTAAAAGAAGCATCTACACGCTTACAGTCTTGCTTGCGCGCAGGTGACATACTGGCCCGAATCGGCGGTGACGAATTTGTCGTTGTGCTGATCAATGTCAGGACACTTCAGGAAGCCGATACCGTTCTTGAAAGAATCATCACTGCAATCGGTCAGCCATTTTCTCTTTTCAGCCAACAAAAAAGTATCTCTGCCAGTGTAGGTGTGGCGGTCTTCGATTCGGGGGCAGAAAGAGCGGATCAGCTGCTGAGGGTGGCCGACCAAACCATGTACCTGGCCAAAAAAACGGGCAAAAACAAGTTTTTGTACGCCGAAAAATACCCCGACTTGTAGCGGTTGCCGCAGGCCAGAAAGCGAAACCCGACTCTTCCAACGCACTGGGAAGTACGCGAAGTCAGCTATGAAATTCAAGGCAAGGTGAAGACTGTTATGACGTCGATGCCGGCCAAGACCTACACCACCCAGGCCGTTGCCAAACTTTACCAGGAGCGTTGGGAAATCGAGTTGGGCTTCAGAGACATCAAGAGTTCGATGCAACAGAACGCCATGACCTTGCGCAGTAAAAAAGTCGAGCTGATCTATCAAGAAGTGTGGGGGCTTTGTAAGCGTCCGGCCAAGTCACCTTCCGAACTCCAGCATTAAGGGCGATGGTGTCCGCGTATTTTTAAGCGGACGCGATCGCCCTTAACGTCAAGATTTCCATGCGCCAACGAAGCTCCTATCCAAAACCCTTCAAAGCCCAAGTTGTTCAGGAATGCCTGCAACCGGGGGCTACTCTTTCCAGCGTTGCCATCAGGCATGGCATCGTAACCGTCCGGCCAAAACACCTTGCGAGATGAGACTGGCGCGCCGGTCAACTAACAGCAGCTAGTTGCTAAATTCGGAAGGTCATGGAAGTCGGCTTAGGTGTTGTGACGGGGGCGTCAGTCGGACAATATTAAATCCCAGCAATTAAAGAGACAGCCATGATCCGATTAGCCGAGATAAGCGACGAGCCCAACATCAGAGATTGCGCCGAACAAGCCTATGCTCGTTATGTGCCAGCGATTGGGCGCAAACCAGCCCCGATGCTTGCTGATTTTGCAGCGCAGATTTCTGCTGGCGTCGTCTATGTTGCGACGGATGAGCAAGCCACCTTCCAAGGCTTCGTTGTGTTCTATGCCAAGGAGGGGCATATCTTGCTGGAAAATGTGGCAGTCCTGCCAAGTACAGCCGGACTCGGTGTGGGCAGATCGCTAATTAGCTTTTGTGAAAGCGCCGGCCGGCAGCTCGGTATGAATGCCGTGCATCTTTATACCAATGAGATGATGACCGACAATCTCTTGATTTACCCCAAGCTTGGGTATGTGAAAGTGGCGCAACGCACTGAGGACGGTTTCAAGCGCGTCTATTTCGAAAAGGTTCTCACGTCACCAAGCTCAACTTAACCTAAGCGTACTCACCTTGCGTAGCTCAAACAGGCGCCCACTGATGCGGCAGCAACTGCGCAATATCACTGGCCCGCTGCGTCGGCAGACGCTTGAGAACATCCTTCAGATAAATATAAGGATCATGCCCATTCAGCCGCGCAGACTGGATCAAACTCATGATTGCCGCCGCCCGTTTTCCGCTGCGTAGCGACTCTGCAAAGAGCCAGTTCTTGCGTCCAAGAGCCCACGGCCGGATCTGGTTCTCGGCCCAATTATTGTCAATGGGTACGACTTACGTTGGCGCATGGCGATCCTGGCGTTAAGGGCAATTGCGTCCGCTTAAAAATACGCGGACACAATCGCCCTTATCGGCCGGGCGAGGAAGGTGTGTCCCCCAGCCCCTTACGGGGCTTTTGCTGGCTTACAACGTGATTCGTCGAGAGGCCAGTCAGGCGGCGGTGGCGTTTGGCCGAGCACCCACGGACATCCGTTTCAAACCAGTTTGTCAGTACATCGCCGTGCAACTGATAGTGATGGCAGCGGCCAACCCGATTTCAGCCACAGGAAAACGTTTGGCTGAGTTGAGAGCAGATAGGGGGACTGTTTCTGGATCACCGCACAAGGCCTTCGAGGCCAAGGACGGTGAAGATTTCAAAAACCCGGTTTCCTGTAGACCGTAAGGCTGCCCCTCTTAAGTGAACAGCATTACGACTGGTTCGGGGCTTTTTTGTGAGCGCTGCAGGCCTCTAGCCTGCGCTAAAGGGCGATTAGGGTCATCCTCCTCACCGGAGTTCTCCATCCAGAATGATCGAAACGATCATTTGAATGATTGGTTTGCGCAATTGTCACCGATATCCTAAGATCGATTTGACTGAACTGATCATTGCCTGATCAGTGCAGTCATTTTCGAGGTGAAGTATGTCTTGCCAAACAATTATAAAAGGAGACCCTCGTGGCCCAGATTCCTATCAAGCGCACCATTGAACGCATACCGGGCGGCATGATGATCGTGCCCCTGCTGATCGGTTCGCTGGTGGCAACGTTCCTGCCCGACACACCCAAGTTTTTCGGCTCATTCACCAATGCGCTGTTCACTGGTGCACTACCTATCCTCGCGGTGTTCTACGTCTGCATGGGCGCGAGCATCAACATCAAATCCACGCCTTACTTGCTCAAGAAGGGCGGCACGCTGCTGGCAACCAAAGTCGGTATCGCCGTTCTGATCGGCATTGTGCTCGGTCACTTTCTGGGCGAGCAGCCGGTTTCTTCAGGGCTCTTCGCCGGTATCTCGACATTGGCCATCGTCGCTGCGATGAATGACACCAACGGCGGCTTATACATGGCGCTGATGGGGCAGTACGGTCGCTCCGAAGACGTCGGCGCGTATTCGGTCATGTCGCTGGAGTCCGGTCCCTTCCTGACCATGGTCACCTTGGGCATCGCCGGTCTGTCGGCATTCCCTTGGCCAACCCTGGTGGGCAGTATCCTGCCGCTTGCGCTCGGTATGTTGCTGGGCAATCTCGACCGTGACATGCGCGATTTTCTGGCCAAAGCCGTTCCGGTCATGATCCCGTTTTTCGCCCTTGCCCTCGGTGCCAGCCTGGATTTACATAACGTCTGGCAAGCCGGTTTGCTGGGTCTCGGGATGGGTGTGGCCGTCGTCGTGTTGACGGGGATCCCGCTGTTCTTCGCCGACCGCTTGACCGGCGGCACGGGCGTCGCCGGTGTTGCCGCAGCCACTACGGCCGGGAATGCCGCCGCCGTCCCTGCGCTGATTGCGGCGGCCAATCCGGTGTACGCCGAAGCGGCCAAGAGCGCGACAATTCTGGTGGCTGCGTGCGTCGTGGTCACCGCGATCCTCGCGCCGCTGCTCACCGCCGCTGTTGCCAAGCGCGTGCAGCAGCGCAGCCCTGCCATCGCACCGGCGGTGGGGGTCGAACCGCAAAAGCAGGAGGCCTTGCGATGAGGATTCTGATCATCGCGGACGATCTGTCTGGTGCGGCCGATTGCGCCATCGGCTTTGCGAGCGCGGGACTGCAAACGGTGGTCACGCTTGATCCCTTGAATGAAAAAGCGGACGCCCAGGTGATCGCCGCCGATACGGATACCCGGCGCCTCTCACCGGCGCAGGCCGCCGAGCGCACCGTCGCTGCGTACAAGGCACTGCATCAACCTGGGCAGCGTTTGTATAAAAAAATCGACTCGACATTGCGTGGTAATTGGGCGGCGGAAGTCGCCGCCCTGCAACCGTTGGCGGGTCTGGCCATCGTGGCCCCAGCGTTTCCCGCTACCGGGCGCACGTTACGCGGTGGTCGAGTGTTGGTGAACGGCCAGCCGCTGGAAACCACGGATACCTGGAAACTTGAAAACGCCGACCGCCCGGCCGATGTCGAGGCAATGCTCATCGCCGCAGGCTTGAGCACCGCCAGGCTCGATCTTGATGCCTTGCGCGGTGACCAAAAAGCACTCGCGATGCACATAGCCGAAGTAGCTCGCAGCGGCACCCAGGCGTTAATCGTCGATGCACAAACCGAGGATGACCTGCTGACCCTCGCTCGCCTGACCGCGTCGATGGATCAGCCGCTGTTCTGGGTCGGTTCGGGTGGCCTTGCGCGGGAAATTGCCAGCCTTCCGGATGTCACCAAAGCACGTTTCACGGGCATCGAACCCGATGCTGTCGAAAAAAGTCAGGCGCCGATTCTGATACTCGTCGGCAGCCTTTCTGGCGTCTGCGAACGGCAGTGCGCATTGCTTAAAGAACGTGGCGAAGTAAGCGAACTGGAAGTCCCGCCCGAGGTCCTTCGCCAAGGCACCACCCATGGCGATTGGGTGCTCTGGCAATCGCGTATCGGCGAGCAGTTGGATGGCTGGAGTGACCTGCTGCTGCGCATCGGCCGCGATGAAGCGTTCGATCCCCAGGAGGGCGCGCAACTCTCAACCATGCTGGCCGAACTGGTAAAACCACATTTCACCAAGGTTGGCGGCCTGATCGCCACGGGCGGCGAGACGGCGCGCGCCATATTGACCACCGTCGGCATTGACAGCCTGCAACTGCTGACCGAAATCGAAGCCGGCGTCGCCTTCGCGCGACCGAGCATTTCCCGGCAGGGTCATCGCCCCGGCATCGTGACCAAGGCCGGCGCGTTCGGCACCGATCACGCCTTGTATGCGGCATGGCAACACTTGGGCGAAAGCGCCGATCGCTCCCCGCCCCAACGCACACGAATCCAAGGACTCGAATGAACACTATGAGCAACTACCTCCCCGTCATCGGCATCACCATGGGTGACGCCACGGGCGTCGGCCCGGAAATCATCGTCAAGAGCCTGACTCACGACATCGTCTACCAACAATGCCGGCCGCTGGTGATCGGCGATGCGCGCCGTCTTGAGCAGGCCAATGCCATCATCGATGGCAGCGCCAAAGTGCGCCGCATCAAGGACGCCTCCGAGGCGCAATACGAAGCCGGCGTCATCGACTGCATCGACCTCGACCTGATCCCCGACGACTTGCCGTTCGGCGAGCTGTCGCCCATTGCCGGCGACGCTGCTTATCAATACATCGCCCGTGCCGTGCAACTCGCCGAGGCCAAGCAAATCGATGCAATTTGCACCGCGCCGCTGAACAAGGAAGCGCTACACGCCGGTGGCCACAAATACCCCGGCCATACCGAAATGCTCGCGCACCTGACCAATGTCGACGAAGTGTCCATGATGTTGGTGGCGCCGCAGCTGCGGGTGATTCACGTCACGACCCACATCGGCATCATCGACGCGATCCGCAAGATCGAGCCGGGCCTGGTACAGCGCACCATCGAGCGCGGCAATGACACATTGATCAAGGCCGGCATCGCCCGACCACGGATCGGCGTGTGCGGGATCAACCCGCATGCTGGTGAGAACGGCTTGTTTGGTTATGGCGAAGAAGAAGAAAAAATCATTCCTGCGGTGAAGCTGTTGCAGGAACGTGGCCTCGACGTGACGGGCCCATTACCGGCCGACACGCTGTTCTTCCGCGCCGGACGCGGCGACTTCGATCTTGTGGTCGCGATGTATCACGACCAGGGCCACGGTCCGGTCAAAGTGCTCGGCCTGGAAGCCGGCGTGAACGTCACCGTGGGTCTTGATGTGATCCGCACCTCGGTCGACCATGGCACCGCTTTCGATATCGCCGGCAAAGGCATCGCCGATGAACGCAGCCTGCTCGAAGCGTTGCGTCAGGGTGCGGAGCTTGCCACGCGTCGGGGATGAGGCCCACGGGCGCGGTCGTGTAAGATCGACCACCGTCCACACAACGAGACCCGCTATGAAAGCCTCCGAACGCCACCGCGCCATCCTCGACCTCGTACGCATTGGCGATGCCAACGTCGAGCAATTGAGCGCGGCGCTCGGGGTGTCCGAAGCAACGGTGCGACGTGACCTGACCATGCTCGCCAAGCAGCGGCACCTGGTGCGCACCTATGGCGGCGCCACTGCCGTGGTGGGCGTGCATGAACCAGAAGCATCACTCGAAGAGCGCAAGACGTCCCAATGGGAACAGAAAGACGCCATCGCCCAAGCGGCGGCGGCTCACGTTCAGGACGGCGATACGGTGCTGCTCGACGGCGGCACCACTTGTGCTGCGCTCGCGCATCATCTGTGTTCGCGGCAAGACGTGCACGTAGTCACCAATAACCTGCTGGCCGTCATGACCCTTGCCAACGCGCCGGGTATTCGCCTGACCTTGATCGGCGGCGATTTGCGTGGTTCGAGCATGAGCACGTTGGGGCCGTTGGCGGAGCTGACGTTGAGTCGGTTGAGTGTCGACAAGGCCTTTTTGGGTGCGGACGGCGTGGTTGCGGAGTTTGGTTTGTGCGAGGCGAGTGCGCAGCAGGCGTATCTCAAGGAATGCATCATCAAGCGGGCCGCGCAGATTGTTGTCCTCGCCGACACCGACAAGCTCGGGCGTGCTCGGCAGCAGCATTGGACGCCGATTGAGCGGGAGTGGCGGTTGATTACCGGGGCGACAGCTGATGACGCTGCTCTCGCACCGTTTCATGCCCTCAAGCAAATCACCGTAGAGACTGTGATCGTCGATTAAAACACCGAACTGTAGGAGCCGGCTTGCTGGCGATGGCGTCTCCAAAATCGCCATCGCCGGCAAGCCGGGCTCCTACGGAAAGCGGTTTTTATGCTCATGTCGCTAAAATCCCATTTATGTAACACGAGTAACACCCTGGATAAAACAAGGCCGCCATTTACGGCCTTGTTTGCTTCTGCATGAAAATGAATGACTGCTTGGGTCAACTGCCGCTCTTCTTTATGGCTGCTACCTGATTCAGGTTGCCTGCTAGGGATACACATGCATGAACGACAGAAGTCAACAATTGGAGGCGCGGCAAAAAAGAGGAACCTTGGCTCGACTGGGGCGATCAACGTGCCGACTATCAATATTAGAAGTGAATTTTTCATCCTGAAATATGACCGTTCCGTAACAGAAACTCAGTTACATGACGTTTCATCCAATATTTATTGGGTCTATAGCGGGAGTAACAGTAAATATGATTACCTTTTTCACGGAAAATGAGAGAGGGGCATATAGGGATATAGGTGTGAGCAACAAGCCAGAATGGCTTTAGGTATGCCCTCCAATCAATCAAGGCTGGAAATACTCCTGCCTGGCAATACTCCTATCTCGGGATGGGCAGACAAACCGACTCATTCTCTGTTGCAGAGATTGGCGAGTTGCTTTCTGCGATAGCAATGCTGCCTGATGGTGGTGTCGTGTTTCTCGACGTCCTTTCCATGGTCGTCCACTGCGCGGCAGATCACGATGATGCGTATAAGGGGGCCCTGGCGGCAACCTGCCTAAATCTTCTGGGCTCAGCCGAATGGGGAGAGGTTCTTGGGAATCGTACCAATAGCGGTTACCGCCTTGAGAGCATATTGGAGTTTTCGCTGAAGCGATTAGCTTCTTCCGAAGCAGCGCTGGAGGTATTGAACGGTCTAGTTGCCTTTGCGCGCACGAAGGAATGTAGTTATTCCGATAGGGATGCCATCAAAGACGCCATCTCGCCGTTTCTCAGGCACATACCGCGACGAGCGCTCGACGCGATCTATGTTCCCGGTGAAGAAGCTCACTACCATCAGATGTCGCCGGTGATTGGGCGCCCTTACAGTGATCGGAAAGAGACAGCACTCAGCGTAGTCCCAGTGGATGTATTGATCGATTGGTGTAATACCTCGCCGTCTGATCGTTACGTGTTCGCGGCACGGAGCTGTAAGCTATTCGATACTCGAAGTCGAGCGAGTGAAGAGCATGCCAATATCGACTCTGTGGACGATTCTGAGTTGGTTATTTCGGAAGCCGCGCTCGCTGTGCTCGCTAATGCTCCTGATAAAAAGACTGTAATCGAGTGCTATTTAATGCGATTTACGCCTTCAGGCTGGTCCGGGTCTTTGGCCGAGATCCTGAAGAAACGGATTCCGCTTCTCGACGCACTGAATCTCGGCAACGCGGAAGAGCTGAAGCCATTATTGGCGACAGCTAGAGCGAGCCTCGAACGAAGAATCGCAGCGGAAGAGCTTCGTGAGGACGAAGAAGAGCGCGAGCGTACTGGTAGCTTCGAATAGGCTAGCCCGACGCCTCCATTGGCCGATAGCTGCCCGTCCTAACCGGCAGCAATCGGCCAAAAGCAGTCATTCATAACGTACGGGTATTCTGCCGAATACAACAAGCGGCCAATGCAGGCTTGCTTGGTAGTTTTTTACATCTCGACCTGCGTACCCAGCTCTATCACCCGATTCAGCGGCAACTTGAAGTATTTCAGGTTGCTATTGGCGTTCTTAAGCAAAAATGCGAACAGGCTTTCTCGCCAACGGGCCATACCTATGCGTTTAGTCGGAATCACCGTCTCTCGGCTGAGGAAATAAGTCGTGCGCATCGGACTGAAATCCAGCTCAGCCAGGTGGCAGAGACTCAACGCCAAGGGGACATCCGGCTCCTCGATAAAACCAAAATGCAGACTGACCCGGAAGAAGCCTTCACCATAGGCTTCAACCTCGAACCGCCGCTCAGCACTAACGCGAGGGCTGTCTTCAGACACTACGGTGAGCAATACCACTTGCTCATGCAAAACCTGATTATGCAGCAGGTTGTGCAGCAGCGCATGAGGAACAGCATCGGCCCTGGCCGTCAGAAACACCGCCGTGCCCTGTACGCGATGGGGAGGTTGCGTACGGATGCTGGCGATGAATAACGGTAGAGGAAGCGCAGTTTCATCCAGCCGCTCAACAATAATCTTCCTGCCCCGCTTCCAAGTCGTCATCAATATGAACAGGCCGATGCCGGCAATCACCGGGAACGCTCCGCCCTGAAAAATCTTCGGTGCATTGGCCGCGAAATACAGACTGTCTACCAGCAAAAATCCGAGCAGCATCGGGACGGCCAACCAGCGCGGTGTTTTCCATAGGAGCAGGATGACGACTGAGGACAAGATGGTGGTGATCAGCATGGTCCCCGTCACAGCGACACCGTAAGCTGCGGCCAACGCACTGGACGACTCGAAACCAATTACCAGCAGCACGACACCAACCATCAACGCCCAGTTAACCGTACCGATATAGATCTGCCCCTGCTCCTGGCTGGAGGTGTGCTGGATAAACATACGAGGGACGTAACCCAGCTGGATGGCTTGACGAGTCAGGGAGAAAGCACCGGAGATCACGGCTTGAGAAGCGATGATCGTGGCCAGTGTGGAGAGCGCGATCATCGGCAACAGAGCCCATTCAGGCGCGAGCAGATAGAACGGGTTACGCACGGTCTCCGGGTTTCCCAGGATCAAGGCTCCTTGACCAAAATAGTTGAGTACCAACCCCGGCAACACCAAAATGAACCAGGCACGGGCAATTGGCTTGCGGCCAAAGTGCCCCATGTCGGCATACAGCGCTTCAGCCCCAGTCAATGCCAACACGACGGCACCCAGAATCGCGATCCCCATTCCCGGATGAACCAAGAAGAACTGCACTGCCCAAGCCGGGTTGAGCGCTTGAAGCACTTCCGGGCGCTGCAAAATACCGTAGATCCCTAGCGCACCCAACACCACAAACCACAGCACCATCACTGGGCCAAACAGGATACCGATGCGAGCCGTGCCATGCTTTTGGATCAAGAACAGCGCCACCAGCACGATCACTGACAAGGGCACAACCCAGTGTTCTATGCCGTCAAATGCTAGCTGTAGTCCTTCAACCGCAGAGAGCACCGAAATAGCCGGGGTGATCATGCTGTCCCCGTAAAACAGTGCCGCACCGAACAGACCGAGCAGAACCAATACCTTGCTCATGTGTGGATAGGGTGCTGCAGCGCGGCGGGCCAATGCCGTTAGCGCCATGATCCCCCCTTCACCCTGGTTGTTGGCACGCAGAATGAACAGCACGTACTTGATTGAGACTACCCAGATCAATGACCAAAAAATCAACGACAGGATGCCTAGCACTCCGTCGTGATTTACCTGGACTCCGTAGTGGCCGGAAAACACCTCTTTCAGTGTGTAGAGGGGGCTGGTGCCAATGTCCCCGTAAACCACGCCGACAGCGGCGACAAGCAAGCCCACTCCTGACGATTTGGATTGGGAATCTGCATTTGTACTGGTCACTGATTCGCTCAAGGGTCGCTTCTCTCAAATTACGGTGGAGAACGTGCATGCCATCCTTGGGCAATACGATTTGCCACGGCCAGTGGAAATGCTTGGCACATGGACGATCTAAAAAATCGCGGCCAGTATCGTTGCGGGTAAAAACGCCTACCGTAAAAAAATCGTAAAAAATTTAGGTGAGTAATCTCATATTTCACAAGCGGTTCAAACGTTAGTTTAGGTCAGAACCGTATATTGCCCCCTTTAACTTAGTTATGAATTTACGCAATGGATCGATTGCAGCTCTTCGCAACAGGCAGCAATCGGCCAGAAGCGGTCACTCGAAGTTATCTTTGAACCTAGGGCGATTCAGAGCACGAGGGCCTGTCGATCACGGCAAAGCGATAGTCACACAGAGCCTCCCGGCTTAGGGAAAGCTACTACCTTCCCTCTGACTGCGCCCTTCAATTGAACAAGTTCAAGCAACAGACGTTGGTTGATAGAGGCCAAACGCGCAACCTCCGCTAAAAGCTGCTCGTTTTCAGCACGGAGGGCCCTGTTCTTTTCTTTTTCATCCATAAGTGATTGGTGCTTTGAATCACGCTGTGCACGTACTGATTTGCCCATAAGGCTCCGGATTCGCTCCGCCACATCTGGGTAGGTGTTGTGGATAAGCCCTGGCGTAACACCGGCGATTTTAGCGACCGAGGAAATAGAAAGCTTTTCACTACCGGCCACGAGGCTATCTATAGCTCGACCAAGGGCGTCGGCAGTTCTCGAGCGAGTGCGATCTGTTGAGCCTGACGCCGGAGATTTCTTACGCATTGAATACACCCACTTCATTCGCTGGAGACACCCCCAAACGACTTATTACATTCAGAGCGACCTGAAGATCACGCTCTGCACGCTGCCTAACAGCCGGGCCTGCGTCATCAATTTTCATTAGCTCTTGTTGTTGCAAATAGATATCCTGCCAAGTTGCGGCGAAATTTTCATCAATCACCGAGTGTTTGCATCCTGGACACCTTGTTGCTTCATAAAGCCCGGCCCCCCCACAGCCCCGTTCAGTTGCAATACACCAGCCATGACCAGTAGCTCGAATATTGGCGTGAGGTGCTGTTTGAGCAAGCAAAGCGGTTCTGTCCTTAATTGGAATCGCCCGTAGTTGGGCAATTTTCTCGCCAGCGCCGCCTGCCAATGGCTGATCATCAAGCCACGACTCGATTAAGTCGATTTTGAACTCTGTCAATTGCTGCAAAATTTCATCAAACAAAGATAGATCCTGCATGGGATTAGAGGCATATAGCTGAGTCATGCTCATGGAGCTGTGTTTCAACTGCCACTTGAGGAAGATCAGCGAAGTACGACCCATTCTGGACTCCACCAAGCATCGAGCGTAAGTACGCCGGCACTGGTGAGTCTTAAGTGGCCAATCGCTTCCAGCTGCTTTTGCTAAACGAGAGAAAGCAACATTTGAGCCTGCGCCACTAAGTGCCTCGATGTGCTTACCATCCTTTACTTTCCTTCCAGGATTGCTCCGCGCGAGAAAAATTTTATTCGAGTCTCTGTGCGCCTTTTCTAGCCTAAGAAGATGTTCAGCAGAATTTATATACTCGCTGGTATTACCAAGCTCGCTAATTTCTTGGCTCAACTCCTTTCTAAATAGCGCTGAATATTTCGCAAGCATTTCTAGAGCATCAAGTGTTAGTTCAGGGACTAAGTACTCAACACGCCCTTTACCCGTTTTATGTTCCACAGTACTCACCCAGCAAAAAAGAACTTCATTGACAAACTCCTTACGCCAAGCACCAACCTCAATACCAATCGCTTCATCGTTTCGCATACCGCTTGTTATGGAGACGATATAGAGAACAGCATCTCTGGCACGAAGAATCTTCGCCTTATCAAACGTGTAATACCCCATACCGTTGGCTGTTAGCTCAGCCTTCATTTCACAAACAATACTTTCGCAATAATTGAAAATTTTCGTTTGATCTTCAGGTGGTATAACTTCAGTTCTGCCAGTATTTTTATTGGCCGCAGACGGGTCGCCAATGCCGCAAATCCTCCACAAGGTTGAGTTCCCCCAAGGATAACTCTGAAGAGGAAACAACACATCTGCTGAAAACACCCAAAGCAAGTCAATTATTCGTAACCGACTGTATAGCGGGAGCGGCCTTAGCTTAAGAGTTGCCTTACAATGGTGAATGTAATTGCTGATATGAACTGGATGAACTTCGTTGAAGCTTGAAACTCCTAAACCATGAAGCCAACGTATAAAAGGTATAATACTGGCCGCCGCCAAAGTCGTTATACCACGTGCAATAGGAGGCTTTGATCGAGGCATTCCTCTTTTAAACCATGCATATGAAACCGCCTTACAATCATTAATAAGCGCGGCAGGCAAACTCGCATCCCAACTGATATGCTTAAAGCAATCAGAAACATTAGCCTGATCAAAGAAAGGTCGAAGGTCCCATTGTGCATCGCCAAAACGACTGAGAACTAATGTCTCACCACGATCATTTATAATTGCACTCAGAATGATCGCATCACGCTGATCAGTATTTAGACCACTCGCCGAAACCGGCTGTGCAGCTAGAACATCATACGCCTTCAATACAGGTTTTACGTTTCTGGCGCTCAAAATTTTTCGCCTATTTTCTTTCTCATGAAATCAATCTTAGCGGCCCAAAACAGATGCGGAGATTCCGCAGCCTGATGCTTGGCCTGCTCGATTAATTCATGATCAAATTGTGACGCAGTAAAATTATCGATCAGTTCAATATAATTAAGTTGACGCTTCCGCCAATCCGCCCACTCATCAGTTAAAAAGTACTCAATCTCAGCATGCAAAAATTTTTGATAACTGAACAAACGATGTAAGTCCGCTACGGCCCCTACAATTGCATAGCTGGGGCAGCTTAAGCAGTGAATAAACTCGGAACAATGGGTAACGCCGTCTTTAGGCGCTAAGTCCCCATGGAGACTATCTTTGCAGCCCCCTGGCGGCGTCGGCGTAATACTAAGACCTCGCAACTTATCCGGAAAAGCTTCCCCTACAAATATTGCCCCTTCCACCTTAATCTCGTCATTTATTTTCAGATAATGATTATCCGCGACTTGTGGGGTATGGCCCATAACCGAAGCCACCTCAAGAAGATCTCCTCCGCTCAACTTCCAAAGACGGCTTTCCATTGTTTTTCGTAAACGACTGACCGTCACAACCAACCTATTACCTTGATCATTATTTAGCGCATGCCGCTTGCAAAATTTTTTTATTGTTACATTTAAAATACCGCTGGTCAGAGCAACGATGTTATTCAACGCCCCCCGCTGCCCAGAACGATACAGCCAAACATACGAACTAATTTCATCAGGCGCTAGCTTTACAAGGGATTCAGACATCTCCAAAGCTTTATTTAAAACAGCAACACCATCTAACGAAATAGCATTGTATTTATCCAACACATCTGCCTGACGAATGGTTTTTGTTTGAGCTCCTTTGCCACGGCGCTTGACCGTGTTAATTAATCTAAGACTGGGAATAAATGGGTGTGGCTGCAAGGCATCTCTATGCATTTCCAGGAGAGGTGTAGTGTTAACTCCTGACCTTGCAGCAGTAATTAGAAGCATAACCGTCATACATTCCGCATTATTACCTTGAAATGTACCCTTATGAATCGAAACAAGGTCTAACTTCAGCGCTTTAATTAACCGCTGCATCTCACCCATACTGAGCGGACTTGCATCTTTTGTACGCTCATCATTATTAGGGAATGGATTTGGAGGAAATAGTTCTTCCGCAGCATTTTCAACAAATCCATATTCTATCAAAAAATTCAAAAGCGACCTAAAGCTCGTGTAGTAATTTTTTGCCGTAGATCCATTAGGATATTTCAGTTTGAGCCAAGAAATAAATCGCTCCAAGTGGCGTTTTGTGAGTTTGTTCGGGGTTTCAGGCGAAAGCTCAAGAACACCACTTTTCAGAAAAACCAGAAAATATCTCAAGCCACTCGAATACCCTACCAAAGTGGCGACTGCGCTCCTCCCTCCATTGAGAAGAGCTCGAATCACATAAATACTTTGAATAGCCCAAGAATCGAAACCGAAACCTAGATATTGAGTATGATCAATTTTCCTAGAGTGCCTGGGATTTCTTGGAAGCCAGACTGTCATTTCGTCATCCACGCTCTCAAATCCATTAGCTACTGCTTGGAGCTCAGCCTTATAGTTCTTTTTACGGGCCACGATAACACCTAAGTTCGCAAATTTATTCAGCGAGAAACATCATGTCAATTTCATCTTCATGAGCAAGAACTGACTGGGCCTCAAGCTGATCCATTACATGCAGATAAATCATTGTTGTTTGCACATCCGAATGCCCCATTCTATCTCGGACATATAACAATGGTTCTCCCTCAAAGCTCTTACTTTTCCGCAAAGCAAGAAGAGTGTATGTCCCATAGGTGTGACGAAGCATATGAGCGCGAACATAAAACCCACATTTTTTTTCATATGCTTTCATAACGTCGACAACGGAATCTTTTGAGTAGTGCCGCCCTTTACTAGTAAGCAACAGTGCACTTACATTTCCATCACCGTATGATTTTCGTACCTCACGCTGATGGAGCGAATAAGACCACATTGCCTCCATAAGCGACCATGGGACATCTATAGTTCTTGGGCGGCCAAACTTGATGCACATATCCTTGGGCTCGATAGCTACGCTAATCATCTGGCCTTGGCGGAGACCTTTTTTCAAGCGTGGATTGAACACATACTTCACTGGAAAGGTCCGCGCCTCGCAAGAGCGAAGCCCTGTGCGCACCATCAGATGCAACAAAATTTTATGGCTTGGATCAGTGTTTAAAGCGAGGCAAACCTTTGCCTGAATCTTAGTTAGGAATTTTGTTAAACGCCTGCGTTCTCGGACCATCACGGAAGCTTTCGTGGTCTCCGCCTTTGAACAAGCGGTGTGACTTAGCAAACCCAAATTCTGTGCAACTCTCACCCTTTTCTCACTAAAGGGCAGTAGCGTTACAAGACCACGTAGTTTGGCCCAGCGGTAAAAGCGAACGATCAGGCCTAGCCGTTTATTGACGGTACTGGAGTCGAGTGACAACTCCCCACTCGACCAGTCTCTATATCTCGCCAACACACTTAATCCGGGGGCTACACACTGTTCATCCCAAGCCAAATCGTTAGCCTCAAGAAATGCAAAGTAGTCAAACAACCGACGCCCATAGGCCTCCCAGGTTAAGAGACTCAGCGCTTCGCCCGACTCGACAAGGACATACCACAAGAAAGTTTGAACTGGCTCAACTGGCCAACCATCTGACCCGATCAACAACGGGAACCCTTCAAAGGACCGACCCGCTAACGACAGATCTTTTGTTGCGAACACCAGCCTCATAGAGCAGACCTAAATACCAACTCAGAATTTATCTCGGGACCTAACCATGACTATTTATGATCCCCCAAGAAAGCCTGTGGACTGTAAACGATTCGCTAACGAATGAATCCCCTCAGATCTTTGTTACAGTGAATGTCGATCGCTCTGTCGCGCTTTCGCACGTAGTGCAAAGTCGGTAAGGTCGGCGCGTTTTCCCTTGCTCGGAGCACCTTATGCCCGCCCCTGTTCTGTCCGGCCCGCAATACCTGCGCGAAGGCCTCAAACTGGTTCTCAGTCCGGGCCTGCGCCTGTTCGTGTTGCTACCGCTGGCGATCAACCTCGTGCTGTTCGTCGGATTGATCTATCTGGCCGGCCACCAGTTCAGCCTGTGGGTCGATACGCTAATGCCATCGTTGCCTGAGTGGCTGGGTTTCCTCAACTACATTCTCTGGCCGCTGTTCGTGGTGCTGGTGGCACTGATGGTGTTTTTCACTTTCACCATGCTCGCCAATATCATTGCGGCGCCGTTCAACGGCTTCCTCGCGGAAAAAGTCGAAGTGGTGGTGCGTGGCACCGACGACTTCCCGGCCTTCAGTTGGGGCGAACTGATCGCGATGGTTCCCCGCACCCTCGCCCGGGAAATGCGCAAGCTCGGCTACTTCCTGCCCCGGGCGATCGGCCTGTTCATTCTCTCGTTCATCCCCGTGGTAAACATCATCGCCGCGCCGCTGTGGCTGTTGTTCGGCGTATGGATGATGGCGATCCAGTACATCGACTACCCGGCGGACAACCACAAACTGGGCTGGAACGAAATGCTCGCCTGGCTGCGCGAAAAACGCTGGCAGAGCATGAGCTTCGGCGGCAGCGTTTATCTGGTGCTGCTGATTCCGGTGGTCAACATCCTGATGATGCCGGCCGCCGTGGCCGGGGCGACGTTGTTCTGGGTGCGTGAGCGCGGTGCCGAGAATCTTGTGACTCAGCGCTGATCTGCCCACAAATAACCCGTCACAAATTCATCATCTGAACGTCACAAGCACGACATGGCCTCAGCCGACACTGAGGTCATGACGACAGCTCTACATATCACTCTGATCAGCGAAACCTTCCCACCGGAAATCAACGGCGTGGCCAATACCCTTGGCCGCTTGTGCGACGGCTTGCGCGCGCGCGGGCATCGGGTCGAACTGGTACGCCCACGTCAGGCCGACGATCCGCAACGCACTGAAGACGATGCGTTGCTGTTGTGCCGGGGCTGGCCGTTGCCGGGCTATCCGGGATTGCAATGGGGCCAGTCGTCGATGCACAAGTTGCTGCGGCGCTGGAAGCGTCAGCGCCCGGATGTGCTGTACATCGCCACTGAAGGCCCGCTGGGGCTGTCGGCGTTGCGAGCGGCACGGCGGCTGGGGATCTCGGTGGTGAGTGGTTTTCATACCAATTTTCAGCAATACACCAGCCAATACGGCCTCGGTCTGCTGACACGGCTGCTGACGCACTATTTGCGCTGGTTTCACAACCGTTCAGCGCTGACGCTGGTGCCGAGTATCAGCCAGCGGCTGGAGCTGGAGCGGCGGCATTTCGAACGACTGGCGTTGTTGTCCCGAGGTGTGGACAGCCAGTTGTTCCACCCGGCCAAACGCTTGAGCGCTCTGCGTGAACAATGGGAACTGGGCGAGCGCGACATTGCGGTGATTCACGTAGGAAGGCTCGCACCGGAGAAAAACCTCGGTTTGCTTAAACGCAGTTTTGAAAAGCTTCGTGAGAGTTATCCACAGCGCAATTTGAAGCTGATCGTGGTCGGCGACGGGCCGCAACGCATGGCATTGGAAAAGGATCTGCCCGAGGCGATTTTCTGCGGCTCGCAGCGCGGTGAAGCGTTGGCCGCGCACTATGCGTCCGGCGATGTGTTTCTGTTTCCGAGCCTGACCGAAACCTTCGGTAATGTGGTGCTCGAAGCGCTGGCTTCAGGGCTTGGCGTGGTGGCTTACGATCAGGCAGCGGCGGCGCAGCATATTCGCCACGGCTACAGCGGCGTGTTGGCGATGCCGGGTGATGAAGAGGCGTTTTGCGATGCCGCGGTATGGTTGCTGGAGAAGTATGAAACGTTGCGCTGCGTGCGGCTGAATGCGCGGCAGCATGCGAGTCGCCAAGGGTGGGCGGCGATTATCGAGCAGTTTGAAGGTCATTTGCGGGGGGCGTGCCAAGGGGAACAGTTGGTGCCGATTGGGCAGACACTTCCTTAAATCGTCAGCGACCTCAATTAAGTCTTCGCGAGCAAGCTCGCTCCCACAGGGATCTCCAAGAGCCTCAGGTTTTGTAAACACCAGAGAAACCTGTGGGAGCGAGCTTGCTCGCGAAGGGGCCGAAACAGGCGCCGCTTAAACCAGCGTCATCAACGCTTCACGGCTGAACGGCAGAATGTCCTGCTCACGCCCTTCACGCACTTTCAGCGCCCAGTCCGGATCCACCAGCAGTGCACGCCCCACTGCTACCAGATCGAATTCCTCTTTGTTCAGACGCTCAAGAAGGTTCTCCAGGCTGGCCGGTTGCGCGACCTTGTCGGTGTTGACCATGAACTGCAGGAACTCACCATCCAGGCCAACACTACCGACGGTGATGGTCGGTTTGCCGGTCAGTTTGCGCGTCCAGCCCGCCAGATTCAGCTCGGAGCCGTCGAATTCCGGCTCCCAGAAACGCCGCGTCGAGCAGTGGAAAATGTCCACGCCAGCGTCGGACAACGGCTTGAGGAATTCACCCAAGGCTTCCGGGGTTTGCACCAGACGCGCGGTGTAATCCTGCTGTTTCCATTGCGAGAAACGGAAGATGATCGGGAAGCCTTCGCCGACCGCTGCACGCACGGCCTGAATCAACTCAATGGCAAAACGCGAACGGTTGGCCAGGCTGCCGCCGTATTCGTCGGTGCGCTGGTTGCTGCCTTCCCAGAAGAACTGGTCGACCAGGTAACCGTGAGCACCGTGGATTTCCACGCCGTCCATACCGATGCTTTGGGCATCCTTGGCCGCTTGGGCGAAGGCGCCGATCACGTCCTGGATATCCTGCTTGGTCATGCCGTGCACCACGACCTGACCGTCCTTGAGTTTTTCCGACGGGCCATAAGCCGGCACGCTGGCGTCCGGTTCGGTGCCGATGCGGCGCACGCTACCGACGTGCCAGAGTTGCGGAACGATTTTGCCGCCCTCGGCATGTACCGCGTCGACAACTTTTTTCCAGCCGGCCAACGGTGCTTCACCGAAGAACTGCGGTACGTTCGGGTAACCGTTGGACGCAATATGGCCGACGGTGGTGCCTTCAGTAATGATCAGGCCGACGCCCGCAGCAGCGCGACGACGGTAGTACTCGATGACTTTGGAGTTCGGTACGCCGCCCGGGGAAAACGAACGGGTCATCGGCGCCATGACCACACGGGTCGGCAGTTCGAGGTTGCCAAGGTGGAAGGGTTTGAACAAGGCTTGAACCGGCATTGGAATGCTCCGCAGAGAATGACTTTATGACGGCGATAATATGGATAGTCGAAGCCCTTGAACAGCACTATTGATTTGGGTGATTAAGGATTAGAAACGAAAAGATCGCAGCGCCAGCAGCCCTTTGTAGGAACTGCCGAAGGCTGCGATCTTTTGATCTTGATGGTTTAGCCCAGCGCTTTCTCGATTGCCGCAATCACCGTCGGATCATCCGGCGCCGTGCGCGGCGAGAACCGGGCCAGCACGCGACCGTCCTTGCCAAGCAGGAACTTCTCGAAATTCCAGGTTATGTCACCGGGAAACTCCGCGCCCTCGCCCGCCAGCAGCCGATAGAGCTGATGACGTTCGTGACCGTTGACTTCGAGCTTGCTCGACAGCGGGAACGTCACGCCGTAGTTGAGGCTGCAGAAATCCTGGATTTCCTGTTCGGTGCCTGGCTCCTGACCGGCAAACTGGTTGCACGGCAGGCCCAATACACTGAAGCCTTTACCTTTGAATTGCTGGTAGAGGTTTTCCAGCGCCGCGTACTGTGGGGTCAAGCCGCATTTGGAGGCGACGTTGACCACCAGCACGACTTGGCCCTTGAAGGGCGCCAGCGGTAGCTCCTGACCATCCAGGGCTGTCAACTTAAGGTCGTGAAAAGCACTCATGACGAACTCCAGATTCCCGTGTTCTACTCGAAACAGCCACTTGGCGAGACCACCAAGGACAGCCGCGGACTAAAAAAGGCGCCCGCAGGCGCCTCTCCAGTACTCGAAGCTTAGCGCAGAAAATCAGTGCTGATGGCCACCTTCGCCATGGACGTGACCATGAGCGACTTCTTCCTGGCTGGCGTCACGGATAGCGATGATCTTCACTTTGAAGTTCAGGCGCTGACCGGCCAATGGGTGGTTGCCGTCGACAGTGACGTCGTCGCCGTCCAGGTCACGAATGGTGACGATTTGCATCTGGCCGTCCGGCGCCGAAGCGTGGAACTGCATGCCGACTTCCAGCTCGTCAACGCCTTCGAACATGCTGCGGCTCAGGGTGCTGACCAGTTCGGCAGCGTATTCGCCGTAAGCGTCTTCCGGTTCTACGGAAACGTCCAGCTCGTCACCAACAGCTTTGCCTTCCAGGGCTTTTTCCAGGCCCGGGATGATGTTGCCTGCGCCTTGCAGGTAAACCAGCGGAGCGCCGCCGGCGGAGCTGTCGATGACCTCACCAGCGTCGTTGGTCAGGGTATAGTCGATGGAGACAGCCTTATTGGCGGCGATCAGCATGGGGCGAGACCTTTTGCAGAAGAATATAGAAAGGCCAAGTTTAGCGAAGCAATCGCGCGAAAGCGACCACAACCCGGACAAACGGGATTCGACGATTACCGGCTTCCGTCAGGACGAGGACGGTCACTGGGTGGCCGAGCTTTCCTGTGGCCACACTCGGCACCTGCGCCACCAGCCACCGTGGCAATCACGCGCGTGGGTGCTGGACCCGGCGCAACGTATTGAAAAAATAGGCCAACCCTTTGCCTGCGGTTGGTGCGCTCAAGGCTCGGTTAGCGATAACCTTGGCGACTGAATTTCGGTAGTCAGCCAGACATAGGCTGACACCTGGCGGCCGTACGGGCTGCCCACATGCAACTTTAGAGAATTCGCATGCAAACTTTTTTTATCGCGCCCACCGATTTTGGTGTGGGTCTGACCTCCATCAGCCTCGGGCTGGTGCGCACGCTGGAGCGGGCCGGGCTGAAAGTCGGTTTCTTCAAACCGATCGCCCAACCGCATCCGGGCGACACCGGCCCCGAGCGCTCCACCGAACTGATGGCGCGCACCCACGGCCTGAAACCGCCGCAGCCGCTAGGCCTGGCCCACGTCGAGCGGATGCTTGGCGATGGTCAGCTCGATGAACTGCTGGAAGAAATCATCACCTTGTATCAACAAGCAGCCGTCGGCAAAGACGTGCTGGTGGTTGAAGGCATGGTGCCGACTCGCAGCGCCAGTTACGCCGCACGGGTCAATCTGCACCTGGCCAAAAGTCTGGACGCCGAAGTGATTCTGGTCTCGGCACCGGAAAACGAAGTGCTCGCCGAACTCTCCGGCCGCGTCGAATTGCAGGCGCAATTGTTCGGTGGTCCGAAGGACCCGAAAGTCCTCGGCGTGATCCTCAACAAGGTCAAGACCGACGAGAGCATGGAAGCGTTTGCCACACGTCTGAAGGAGCATTCGCCGTTACTGCGCAGCGGTGATTTCCGTCTGCTCGGTTGCATCCCGTTCCAGCCTGAACTCAACGCGCCGCGGACCCGCGACGTCGCCGACCTGATGGGCGCGCAAGTACTCAACGCCGGCGACTATGAAACCCGCCGCATGACCAAAATCATCATTTGCGCGCGCACCATGCGCAACACCGTCGAGCTGCTCAAGCCCGGTGTGCTGGTGGTGACGCCGGGGGATCGCGACGACATCATCCTTGCGGTCAGCCTCGCGGCAATCAACGGCGTGCCGCTGGCCGGTCTGTTGCTGACCAGCGACACCCTGCCCGATCCGCGCATCATGGATTTATGTCGTGGCGCGTTGCAGGCCGGTTTGCCGGTGTTGTCGGTAAGCACCGGCTCCTACGACACCGCCAACCTGCTCAACGTTTTGAACAAAGAAATCCCGATCGATGACCGCGAGCGTGCGGAGATCATCACCGACTTCGTCGCCAGCCATCTCGACGCCAACTGGCTGCACCAGCGCTGCGGTACGCCACGGGAGATGCGCCTGTCGCCGGCGGTGTTCCGTTATCAACTGATTCAACGCGCCCAAGCTGCCAACAAACGCATCGTCCTGCCTGAAGGCAGCGAGCCGTTCACCGTGCAAGCGGCGGCGATTTGTCAGGAACGCGGGATTGCCCGTTGTGTGTTGCTGGCCAAACCTGAAGATGTCGAAGCAGTCGCCCGCGCGCAAGGCATTGTATTGCCGCCGGGGCTGGAGATTCTCGATCCGGATCTGATCCGCGAGCGCTACGTCGAGCCGATGGTTGCCCTGCGCAAGACCAAAAGCCTCAACGCGCCAATGGCCGAGCAGCAACTGGAAGACACCGTGGTGATCGGCACCATGATGCTCGCGCTGGATGAAGTCGACGGGCTGGTTTCCGGCGTGATCAACACCACCGCCAACACCATCCGCCCGGCCCTGCAACTGATCAAGACCGCGCCGGGCTGCACACTGGTTTCTTCGGTGTTCTTCATGCTGTTCCCGGAGGAAGTGCTGGTCTACGGCGACTGCGTGATGAACCCGCACCCGAGCGCTGCCGAACTGGCCGAGATCGCCCTGCAAAGCGCTGACTCGGCGGCGGCATTCGGCATTACCCCGCGCGTAGCGATGATCAGCTACTCCAGCGGCGAATCGGCCACTGGCGAGGAAGTCGAAAAAGTCCGCGAAGCCACCCTGCTCGCCCACGAACAACAACACACATTGCTAATCGACGGCCCACTGCAATACGACGCCGCTGCAAACGAAGACGTCGCCCGGCAACTGGCGCCGAACAGCCCGGTGGCCGGCCGCGCCACGGTGTTTGTGTTCCCCGACCTGAATACCGGCAACACCACCCACAAAGCTGTACAGCGCAGCGCCGATTGCGTCAGCCTCGGCCCGATGCTGCAAGGCTTGCGCAAACCGGTGAACGACCTGCCGCGTGGCGCGCAAGTCGATGACATCGTCTACACCATCGCCCTCACCGCGATTCAAGCCGCCAACCGACCTATGGATGTGTAAATGCTGGATTTTCTACCTGCACCGCTGCGCGGCGTGATCGCTTCGCTGTTGTTGGCGGCCAATACGATTCTGCTCTGCTCGTTTCTGTTCTGCGTGGCGCTGATCAAGGCCCTGCCGTTCGCTCTCACCCAACGCATTGCCGGCGGGCTGATGAGCCACACCCACGAAGCGTGGATCAGCAACAACAAGGGCTGGATGAACCTGGTGCGCCGCACACGCTGGCACATCAGCGGCCTGCAAGGCCTCGACTACAACCACTCTTATCTGATTACCAGCAACCATCAGAGCTGGGTCGACATTATGGTACTGCAATACGTGCTCAACCGCCGCATCCAGCCGCTGAAGTTCTTCCTCAAGCAAGAACTGATCTGGGTGCCCGTGATTGGCCTGGCGTGGTGGGCGCTGGGCTTCCCGTTCATGAAGCGCTACTCCAAGGCCTATCTGGAAAAACATCCGGAAAAGAAAGGCAAAGACCTCGAAACCACCCGTAAGACCTGCGCGAAATTCCGCAACAACCCGGTGGGAATTTTCAACTTCGTCGAAGGCACACGCTTCACCACAGGCAAGCATGCACAGCAGCAGTCGCCGTTCAAACACCTGCTCAAGCCCAAGGCTGGCGGCATTGCCTTTGTGCTGGATGCGATGGGCGAACAGCTTGAGTCGATCGTCAACGTGACCATCCACTACCCCGCCGGGCGCCCGGGGTTCTGGGATCTGCTGTGCGGGAACGTGCGAGACGTGGTCGTGCACTTTGAAGAGTTGAAGATTCCGCAAACATTCATTGGTAAAAACTACGACCAGGATGGCGAGTATCGTTTGCAATTCCAGGGTTGGATCAATCAGCTATGGCTGGACAAAGATGCACTGCTGGAACAGATGCACCGCGAGTATCCAGCGAAGTCTTGAGGCGTCTGTTCTGACCTCATCGCTGGCAAGCCAGCTCCCACAGGTTTCTCTGCCTTACACAATATTTGTGTGCGCTGAAAATCCCTGTGGGAGCTGGCTTGCCAGCGATAGCAATCTCAAAGGTCACAAAAAAGCCCGCCGATGATTGCACATCGGCGGGCTTTTTCTTGCAGCTTGAAACTGGAAGCTTGCAGCTGCTTTATCGCTTAAATCGCACCACGCTTACGCAGCAGATCCAGCACTTGCTTGACGCTCTCTTCCAGCGAAAACGCCTGAGTGTCGATCACCAGATCAGCATTCAACGGCACGTCATACGGGAACGACTCACCCGGGATATTATCGCCGCCCGCCGCATACAACCCCTGCGGATCACGCTCTGCACACACCGTCGGCGAAGCCTGCACATAAACCGTCAGCAAACGATCCTTGCCAATCAGATCCTTGGCCTGCTCACGCCCTTCAGCACTCGGCGCCACAAACGCCGCCAGAGTCAGCAAACCAGCCTCGTTAAACTGACGCGCCACATGCGCAGCGCGACGCCAGTTCTCGGTACGCCCGGTGCGATCCTGCGGCAAACCTTTATTCAGATCCTGACGCAGGCTCTGCCCATCCAGCACAAACACCGCACGCCCCATATCGAACAGCTTGCGCTCGACCGCATAAGCCAACGTGCTCTTGCCCGCGCCCGACAGACCGCTGAACAGCACGGTGGCCGGTTGCTGACCAAAGCGCTGCGCACGTTCTTCAGTAGCCACGTGCGCCAGTTTGCCGTGATGCGTTGCAGTGCCATGGGACACAGGCTGCGCGACGATCATGCCGGCGCCAACGGTGCCATTGGTCAAACGGTCGATGATGATGAACGCGCCGGTGGTGCGGTTGCTTTCGTAACCGTCGAGGGCAATCGGCGCGTCGAGCGCGATCCTGACCTTGCCGATTTCATTAAGCTGCAACGCGCTCGCCGGGCCTTCTTCAAGGGTGTTGACGTCAACCTTGTTGACGATGCTGGCAATCGAGCCCGGCACGTAACTGGTGGCGCGTTTGATGTCGTACTTCTTGCCCGGCAGCATCGGCTCTTCAGCCATCCACACCAGCATCGCTTCGAAGCTGTCGGTAACCGGCGGCACGTTGTCGGCATGCACCAAAAGGTCGCCACGGGAGATGTCGATCTCGTCTTCCATGGTCAGCGTCACCGCTTGGCCTGGACCCGCATGCTCCAGTTCACCTTCGAAGGTGACAATGGATTTCACGCGGCTGCTCTTGCCCGACGGCAGCACCACGACCTCGTCACCCTTCTTGACGATGCCGCTGGCGAGGGTGCCGGCGAAGCCGCGGAAGTTCAGGTTAGGACGGTTGACGTACTGCACCGGGAAACGCAGATCGGTGAAGTTGCGGTCGCCCGCCACTTCCACGGTTTCGAGAATTTCCATCAGCGACTGGCCGGTGTACCACGGCGAGCGCTCGGATTTGTTCACCACGTTGTCGCCCTTCAGGGCAGACATCGGCACGAAGTGCATGCTGGTCGGCTTCAGCTTCAAGCCTTCGGCGAACTTCAGGTAGTCGGCCTTGATCGACTCGAACACACCTTCGTCGAAGTCTTTGAGGTCCATCTTGTTGATGGCGACGACGATGTGTTTGATGCCCAACAGCGACGCAATGAAGCTGTGGCGGCGAGTCTGGGTCTGCACGCCGTAACGGGCGTCGACCAGAATGATCGCCAGGTCACAGGTGGACGCACCGGTGGCCATGTTGCGGGTGTACTGCTCATGGCCAGGGGTATCGGCGATGATGAATTTGCGCTTGGCGGTGGAGAAATAGCGGTAAGCGACATCGATGGTGATGCCCTGCTCACGCTCGGCCTGTAGGCCGTCGACCAGCAAAGCCAAGTCGATGTCGTCACCGGTGGTGCCGACTTTCTTCGAATCGCGGGTGATGGCTTCCAGATGATCTTCGTAGATCATTTTGGAGTCGTGCAGCAGGCGCCCGATCAGGGTGCTCTTGCCGTCATCGACGTTACCGCAGGTCAAAAAGCGCAGCAGCTCTTTACGTTCGGGCTGGCCCCGTTAGGCGAGGATGTCCTCGCTGAACAAATCAGATACTTGCGACATGAAAAACCCATAGAAATATCCCAGACGTTTT
>NZ_JBIWAL010000015.1:0-114675 GCF_044760045.1 Pseudomonas sp. NPDC098747
TGGCGCGACCACGATCAGAAAGGGGTTGCCGAGCAGCGGAATGAAAGCCTGGCTGCCCAGCGGATGGCGTTCCAGCATGCAAACGGTCAGCGGCATGTCCTGCGCGTCGGCGCGGAAGATGCTGATGATCGCGTTGTCCTCAGGCTGAGCGGTTTCGACCGTCGCCAGTTTATGGAAGCGCATGGTCGAACCGTTGTTGATCATGAAGTGATCGCTGCCGTCGGTTTCGATCACGTCACCGAAAGGGGCGAAGGCTTCTTTGCTCAGCGGTTCAATCGTCAGTGTGCGCATGCTGGTCTTCTTACCTTGAATTCTGTGTTGTTGGTTCTATAGCCATCGCGAGCAAGCTCGCTCCCACAGGGGAATGCATTTCAAATGTGGGAGCGAGCTTGCTCGCGATTGGCCTCACCGCTTACTTCGCTACCTTGCCCAATACGCGCAGGCGACTCACGCCACCATCCGGGAACACGTTCAGGCGGATGTGGGTGATCGGGCCCAGTGCCTTGATCTGCTCGACGAAGGTGTGTTCGGCGTGCATTTCCAGCTTCTGGCTTGGCAGCAGATCGCGCCAGCACCGCGACTGGGTTTCGATCTGGCTGTCGGTGCCGCCCTTGACGAACGCGCCCTGGATCGAGCAAGTGTCCGGGTAGTTGCCCTTGAAGTGCAGGGTGTCGACGATAATTTTTTCGATCTCGCCCGGGTGGCCCAGTGCGACGATCACCCAGTCATTGCCTGGCGTGCGACGACGGGCAGTTTCCCAGCCGTCGCCCATGTTGATGCCACGGCCCGGGTTGAGGATGTTGCTCATGCGGCCGAAGTGTTCGTCGGAGCAGGCGAGGGCGCGGCCACCATTCAGGGCTGCTGCCAGGTCGATTTGCTCGTTGTCGCCAACCGCCGACCAGTCGCGATGCGGCACACCGTACACACGCAGACGGGCAACACCGCCGTCCGGGTAGATGTTGAAGCGCAGGTGGCTGAAGGCTTTGTCGTTGCTGATTTCGTGGTAGTGGTGGCTGTTGCCTTGCAGCTCGACGGCCGACAGCACTTCAGTCCACTGGGTGTTTTCGTCAGGCTCGCCCGACGCCAGGAAGCACGCTTCCAGAGAGGCCGATGGCGGGAAGTTGCCGGTGAAGAATGAAGTGTCGATGTCCACGCCTTTGATCGAACCCGGTACGCCCAGGCGGATCACTGCGCTGTCGAAGCCTTCGAAGCGCTTGCGGCGCGATTCCCAGCCGTCCATCCACTTGCCGTTGTCATCGAACACGCCCTCCTTCCATACGGCCGGGGTCGGTTGGAACAGACGATTGGCGTCTGCGAACCAGTCATCGGTGACCGAGATGATTTTGGTGCCCAGACGGGCATCGGCCAGGTTGACGAACTTCTCGAAAGGTACGGCGTAAGCTTTCATTCTTCTTGTCTGCCTTTAAATAAGTTGGCTGGGGATGCTTGCAAGGCCCAGGGTGCTTTCCGCGTTTAAGACACTCGGGCCAGGCTTGCTAAAGGGTCAGTAAACGGAACAGGGCGATCTTGTTGATCTCCGCCAGCGCGCACTTGAATTCGGTGTCGACCGAGTTGTGAATGCGCGTTTCGAACGCCGCGAGGATCTGATGCCGGTTGCTGCCTTTTACCGCCATGATGAAGGGAAACTTGAACTTGGCTTTGTAGGCGTCGTTCAGCTCGGTGAAGCGCTGGAACTCTTCGGCCGTGCATTGGTGAATACCGGCGCCAGCCTGTTCATTGGTGCTGGCTTCGGTCAGTTCGCCCTGGACGGCCGCGCGGCCTGCCAGGTCCGGGTGAGCGTTGATCAGTGCCAGTTGACTGGCGTGATCGGCGCTCAACAGGATGTCGCTCATGCGCTGGTGCAGGGTTTCGATCTCGTCGATCTCGTCGATCGAGGCGTCTGCGCCCAGGTCGTAGGCCTTCTCGGCCACCCATGGCGAATGCTCGTAGATGTCGGCGAAAGCGTTGACGAAAGCGTCGCGGCTCAGGGTCGACGGTTGCAGGGTTTGAAAGCAGCTCATTTGGCGGCCCCTTGGTACGGGTGGGTTTCGTGCCAGTGGCGCGCGATGTCAACGCGACGGCTGAACCACACCTGTTCATGACTTTTGGCGTATTCGATAAAGCGCTTGAGTGAAGCGATGCGACCCGGGCGGCCGATCAGGCGGCAGTGCAGACCGATCGAGAGCATCTTCGGCGCCTCGGCACCTTCGGCGTAAAGCACGTCGAACGCGTCTTTGAGGTATTCGAAGAAATCGTCGCCCTTGTTGAAACCCTGCACCTGAGTGAAGCGCATGTCATTGGTGTCCAGCGTGTACGGGATCACCAAGTGCGGCTTGCCGGTCGGGTTGTTCAGTTCCCAGTAGGGCAGGTCGTCGTCGTAGGTGTCGCAGTCGTAGAGGAAACCACCTTCTTCCATGACCAGGCGACGGGTGTTCGGACCAGTGCGACCGGTGTACCAGCCCAGCGGACGTTCACCGGTGAGTTCGGTGAGGATGCGGATCGCTTCGAGCATGTGCTCGCGTTCCTGCGCCTCGTCCATGTACTGGTAGTCGATCCAGCGGTAGCCGTGGCTGCAGATCTCGTGACCGGCCTCGACCATCGCGCGGATCACGTCCGGGTGGCGCTGGGCGGCCATGGCGACGGCGAAGATGGTCAGCGGAATATCGAATTCCTTGAACAGCTTGAGGATCCGCCACACGCCGGTGCGGCTGCCATACTCGTAAAGTGATTCCATGCTCATGTTGCGCGCGCCTTGCAGCGGCTGGGCGGCAACCATTTCAGAGAGGAAGGCTTCGGATTCTTTGTCACCGTGCAGAATGTTGCGCTCGCCGCCTTCTTCGTAATTGAGCACGAAGGACAGGGCCACGCGGGCATTGCCCGGCCAGTGTGGGTGAGGAGGGTTACTGCCGTAACCGATCAGGTCGCGTGGGTAGTCAGCGCTCACTGCAGTCTTCCTTCTTGTTCATGACTTATTCAAAGTCGGGATTACGTGGCTGCCTGGCGATGAGATTGCAGGCTGGCGTCACAGCGATGGGCTGATTGTATACAACTTTAATCGCACTTTGTAAGCCTGAATTTTCGCATTTTTCACCGATTGTCATCTTTTACTGCTATTGGCGTGAGCCTGCAAGAAACCTGCCTGACCAGTCAGTTAATGGTTGTGAGGTGCAATGCTCAGGCGCTTCAAGGGAAGATTGGGAGAAAAGTCCCGAATGGCGGGGGTGAAGCAAAAAATGTCGTTTTTATTGTGTACAATTTTTTTGAAAAGTGTCTTAATCAGTCGCTCGCCGCAGCTTTTCGTGCTCCGAAACGGTGCGGTCTCCTTTTCAACTGACTTCGGGAGGCGCGAAGTCTGACTGCTCCATGCAGGCAGGCGCGCAGAATCAATGGGACGTTTGACTACACACGTTTTGGACGCTGCACACGGTTGCCCGGGCAGCTCGATCAAGGTCGAGTTGTACCGCGTTGAAGGTTCTCAGCTGGAATTGGTCGCCAGCGCGACAACCAACAGCGATGGCCGGGTCGATGCGCCGCTGTTGCAGGGCGATGACTACCGTACCGGGGTTTATCAGGTTCAGTTTCACGCTGGGGATTATTACCGCGCCCGTGGTGTGCAACTGCCGGAGCCGGCGTTTCTGGATGTGGTAGTGCTGCGGTTCGGCATCTCTGCCGAACAGGATCACTACCACGTGCCATTGCTGATTTCGCCTTACAGCTACTCCACGTACCGGGGCAGCTGACCCCCAAGCAGCTGTCCCCACCGGGAAGCGACTGCGCATATAGCTTCTTTGGTCTTTCGCCCGCTCACACTGCGGGCTTTTTTTCGCCTGCCAATCAGCCGGCCTTCTCTGGCAATCAACAAAAGAGATGGCTGATCATACGCTCACTGAATCGGTCGCTGATGCTCGCAGCGATTGAGCACGCGCAAATCCGAATAGCTGATGTCGCGCAATGGATCACTCTCCAGAATCCACTTGCACGTTATCAGGCTGTATTTCAGATAACCCTCAGTGCCATCCGCCATGGCGATATGTTTGACGTCCACTTCCTTGTCCGCGATCTCGGCAAACTCCTCTGGCCAAGGCGATTTTTTATCCTTGGGCGGTTCAAAGAACCTTGCGTCGAGGCCGCCGGGATAAACCATGTCAAACGACAGGTCGACCGTATGAATAATCCCGTTGGCTGCGGTGACGAAGATCTGGTCGACCAGGTCTTCGGCGCCGTATTCAGGCACATGAAGGGTGGTCGACCCGAGATGCAACTGCGTGCCGCGCAATTCGATTGCACACTTGCCGAGCTGCGAAGCATCAAGCTCCCAGGTGGACGAATGGCTCAACCTGTTGCTGGCGCTGGCAAGGCCACCGGGGGTCGAGATGCGCAAGATCATGTTTTTGCAAAGATGCATGAGATAGGTCGCGCCTTCGCCTTCGATGCTGTCGATTCTGGTTCGCCCTGGAATGGATGTCAGCTTGCTGCAAGAGTTTTGGATCCCTAACTCAAAAGGCAATCTCTCGGGCAGTCGGAAGAAGTACGGTTCGGGCTTCATCTTCAGTGGCAAGGGAATATTGCTGACAGAGCGAGAAGTGCGTCCGGTGCGATGGATATATTGTCTCGGTGCCACCGCGAGTGCCTCAGTCAATTGCACGGTATGAACCTTGCTGTCCCGGAAGACCAGAACATAGCCATGATTGATCTTGTTATTCACTATTTTTGGCAGCGCATCTTCAAGCGTCATTTCCATGTGATGGGCAAATTCGCTGATTTCCAGCGACTTATTGCCGAAACGGAATTTGAACTTGCAGGAAATATAAATCTTGTCACTCGGCGAAGAGCGTATCCAATCGATGTTCGTATCGAAAATAACTTCGGCACCGGTCAATTCGGTGCTGTCGAAATCGAGAAATATCCGCGTGCCATACAGTGCTTCGCTTTTGCCTGTGATAAAGGTAGTTGACGGGTTATTACGCTGAACATAGTAGTCGGTGAGTTTGTTTGCAGGGACCGTACACAAACTGTCATAGAGAATCGTGACAGGCTCTTGTCCACCCTCCTGGGTCACCACGACCATGATGTCTACGGATTTGTCGTGTTCGATTTTTTCAGGGAAGTCGGGTTTCAAATGAAACTTGTCCCTCGTAACAAGGGTGAGTCTGTTATTGATCAACTGTCGGACATCATCGGACTGCCGGTAAACATCGTGGATGTATAGCTTGCTTAGGCGAATGTCATCAAAGTCGAATTTCAATGTGATTTCAAGGGTGGTCTTGACGACTCGCCATGTTTCAATTTGATCCATTCTCCAGTCCAGCACGATGGCGCTTTCCTCAATGCCATCTTCTGTGATCGATACGTTGTTGGCTGTTTGCGGGAGATGGTAGACATCCCTTCCTGACTCACCGAATGCAGCGGCACCGTCCTTGTACAGATGAATCGTGTCGTCCCCATCGCCCGTATGGATCGTGTCTTTACCCCGCGACACGATCACATTGGCTTCCTTTGAACCAGTGACGGTAGTTGTGCCGTTGCTCAGCGTATGAACATCATTGATACGCTCCAGCAGCGCTTTGAAAGCGTACGTGTTGCCATCTTCCGCCGAGGTGTCCGGGGTAAAAACATGCAACGTCCCGGCAGACAGGTCGAGGTCATATCCGCGACCGTTGGCTGGCGATATCTGCTCGCCATCGAACTCCAGCGTATTGCGCCCGGCACCGCCTCTCAATATCGAGTATTGAGTATCTTCGGCGTCGGCCTTATCGAGCACTTGAGCAGCGTTTTGCAGAACGAATCGGTCATTTTCAGCGCCACCGGTCAGGTCCTTCTTGCCGTTGGTGAAGTAAAAAACGTTGGGCTTTTTTTCGACACCGGTGATCGTGTCGTTACCGCCGCCGATGAGCCATAAAATACCTTTGCCGTTGCCAGCGGTGCCCAGTTCCGCACCGGGCGTTTGCGCTGTAATTCCATCACGAGCGTCGATCATATCGTCAGCATCGATGATTTGCGGGACGTAGACGAGTTTGGATGTCTTCAAACCCCAGTTAGTGATGTATTCCCTGCGGCGATGCATCTGGACCTCGAATGCACCATTGACCACAGCCTCGGTGGTGTTTTTCACGGTGTTGTCGAGGTACTTTCTGGCCGTTGCTTTCAATTGGCGAGTTTGTTCGGACCTGGCTTTGGCACTTTCATAACGATTGAGGATGTCCTGATCGACGTTTTGGAAAACGAACGTGAACCAGCCGGTACGCCAGCGCTCCTCCAGTGTGAGTTCGATGTAGTCATCAATGTCATCGACCATGCGTACCGCGCCGTAAATCTGCGAGCCGATGGCCATTATCCCCGCGGCCACCAGTCCGATCGGGCCGGCGAACGAAAAACCGGCCATTGCCGCGGAGCCCAGTACCACCGTCATCGCGGCACTGGCAACATTCAAACCTGCGCTCACGTAGTGGTCCGCTGCTGCTTTGCCGGATTTGGTTTCGGCTGCCTTGAACTCCCTTACCGCACTGTAAATGTCGAAGGGCAATGTCACCGCCCCTCCGATGAGCCCACCCGCGCGGGTCAATCTGAGTCCCGCCCTGGTTTTGGCGAAATCCTTGAAGGCACCGTTACCGGCTTCGATCATTCCCTTGCCCAATCGCGTCGTCACCACGTCGGCAGCGATTGAGACACCTTCTGTCGCGAGACCGATGCTGTTGAAAATGATCTCGCCCCGATCATTCGCTTTCACGGCGTCAACAATCCCGCGCAGCCCCATCAATATCCCGAAGAGTTGAATACCGACGCTTGCACCCAGAGTGCTGAAGTTCTTGATCGCTGCCCAACCGGGATAGTTTTTTCGTCCGGCACTGACCAGACGTAAATCAATTTTCTGTGCTGCATTCAATAGCTGGATGGTTTTCTTGCGAAAGCCACTTTCATCCGGCGATATATTCACTTCTTCCCTGATGATCGGGGGGGCGTCCGCGGGGCGCACCGTCGCAATCTCGTAGAGAAAGGTGGGCAGCAAATAATTTTCGCCAAATGAAGTTACTTTGATGCGCTTCTCTATTTCGCTGTAACTGAATTGCAGCGAATTGATGAAAGAACGCTTGGGGATACGGAATTGCGTGTTATAGCCCGTCAGCGGTTGACCATTAAGAGTGGCGCCGAGGGCATCCAGCGATCGGCGTGTGATTGTATAGGCGCCGATTTTCATGGGGCCGTGTAAGTCGTCGAGCACTTGCAGTTGGCTGGGTTTGCGTTTGATCTCAGGTGTATCACTGTTGCTGTCGGTGTCACTGAAGAAATCAATCGTAGTTGCAGTGTAGGGGGTGGGGTGATGATCAATGGCTGTAACTACAACAGAATCCTGCAGCAGAAAATTATGTTTCGCGGAACCACTCATTTGAACTTCCTTGTTCGATAACGCTGTAATAAATTTGCGCGTTCATGCTATTTGCAAGTTCAATATCTGTACACCAGTATGTCGTTACTGTGCGTTGCAAGGGTTTTTGCAGATGTTGCTTTATAAACTGGAGCAGCGCAGTGCTGCCCCAGACTCACTCTGTGCGGTTGTTTGGCCGCAAACACATTTTGATCAGGCGATGTACTTAGCTCTCCCGCACGATGTAAAGCGTGGGAGATGCGCGCTTCAGCTCAATACCGCCCACCAGGTAAATGATTTTTCCCTCGCTCAAATATTCAATAAATCTTTGATGCGTCGTTTCACCCACCGTGGCGCGAAACTGCGGGGTGGCAATTTCGAATCCCGGCAGTGCAGGGCGTTGTAACAGGTTGTGCGGATCGTCAGGAATCTTCAGAACAAATACGGCATCCAGTTTTTCTCGGTGAAACACCAAAGCGTTTTCGCTGAGTACACGACCACTGGAAAACACGCTGTAGCCGTTGTGCTGCAAAACGGTTCTGAACAGTGTCTGCAAGTTGGCGCTTACAGGTGCAGACAGGTAGGCGCTCCAGACGGGCAGGCTCGTTGGATCAAAATCAAGACGATTGAACTCCGTGGCACTGCGCGCCGGGAGGTGGATGCTCCAGGGCGGCGTTGTCGTGCCAAAGGTTGTCGGTAGCGTGGGCAACAGCATCAGTGGATCGCTCAGATCTCGGCGCGGTGAAAAGGTATTGGCTCTATCGCGCCAGTGGCGGAAGACCTGATTGAGTCTCGCCAATCCATTTCCGTCTATTGGCGCCTGATAGGCGGCCCGGTCAAATACATTTCTGGCAATGGCACTTGCGGAGTCATTCGCCAGGTAGTTGTAGGCGTTGGCGACTTGTTGAGTCAGGGGCGTCGCAAACGGCACGCGATTCTCCATGACCGTCCAGCCTTCATCGCGCTTTACCGCCCAAATGGGCTGTAACGTGGGTTCGTCCCCCAGCATCCGCTCGAATGCATCAAAACGCTTCGGCGAAAATCGCGGATGCTCCAGGTAGACCAGACGTGGATTGGCCTGCAGAGACTGGGAAACGATCCGATAGTGAAGCCCGTTTATTTCTATCGAGGCGGCCTCCGCCGGTTTTTGCGGTTGGCCCCAATTACGCCAATAAGCGGTGGAAAGGTTCATCGCGCCGCTGGCATCCAGTAGCAGGCGATCGGCGAAGATCTCCGTATCGGGCGTGATACGGTCCTCCGGTTCCAGTCGTGGACGCTTGCTCGGACCCGGTTGTGCGGATTCGGATTCGCCAGTCTGCTGGTCGACATCAAGTCGCGAACGCGGCTGTTCGGATGTCGTGGCGCGAGTGAGTTCTCGCCAGAGTTTGGTGCCGGGAACCTGCTCTACCAACGGACCGGAAGGCGTGCGCTCATCCGCACTGCATTGTTGATAGATACCGTCGGAATTTCTTCGGACCCTTACGGTGCTGCTCAAGTCCGATTGCGGGTCTGGCGTGCCTTGCATGTCCACGTAGGTTCTTTTTTTCCTGTCGAAGCGAAGCCCGTGGCCCGAGTCTTTTGCGTGGGTCAGCGTCTCTGCCAGTTGTTTTGGCAGAAACAAGGTTGAAGCAGGCCTGGGCGCCGAGGCTGCCTGGGGTGGCGGGTGGGCCGTAGGTGTTCGGAACCAGTCTGGTGCCTCGATCCGCCAGAGCGCCTGCCCGTCTATTTTTCTGAGGATCGGGCCCGGCAAGTGCGGGGTAGTGAGCATAGGCACCTGATAGTCGCCGGCGGCGTTACGCTCTGCCAGAAAGTAGCCCTCTTCGCCAACGTTGGCATAGGTGCTTCCGTCCTCACTCTTGAACAGCCCCGGTTCGTTTTCAATCGCGCGCAACGAGGCAATCTGCTCCGGGCGCAAGGAAATCATCGCGACGGCAGCGGCGACCTGCTCGGAAGCCGCGCCGGGTAACTGGCTGACCACCACTGACGGTTGTCGGGGTGTTTCGCTGGCGAGTGTTTCGACCGGCCGCCCACCACCAGAAGCATCGGATTGCCAGCTCGGTCCCGGCCCGCTAACCGGAGCGACGGGATGAGTGTTTTCCTGTGTCGCTGACCAGGCTGACGACGTGGCATCGTCCGATGAAACCGGCGATGGTGTGAGTTTTCGTGGAGGTTTGGCCATGGGGGTGCACCGCTGATAAATGAATCGCCATGATCTTCGAAGCGATTTTTTGATCGGCGGTACATATGTATAGGGCTGGAAAAAAACCTCGGCTTTTGACCACCCCTCGGGAGGTGCTGCCCAGCGCGAAGCCGCGCACAGCGCGGTTGAGAAACGTCTTCGCCGTGTAGCGGTTTTCCAACCGATTGGCTCTGCGTCAGAGCAGCGATATGCAGTGTTGCTTCAGTGCCACGAGCTTCTCGGCCTCAATCGGCGGGTCGGCCTGAAGTGCGAGCTGCAATAGATCCCGGCAAACATCGAGCTGATGTTCGCAACGGTTAAGTGCTCGCAGTTCGGTGAAGGCGAACGTTGTCAGAGGGTTGCCTGAAGTTGTCCAACTGCGATCACGCGGATCAAAAGCCAATTGCGCAAAACCGTCTTCTTCCCGAACGACGGCATTCTGAACGGCGAGACTCCCAGCTTGTGCAAACTTGCCCGGTAGCGCCTTGACGTAATCGAACTCGGGATCGAAGTAGCGTGCGTCGATGCTCTTGACGTAGATCGTCTCGAACTCGATGTCGACGGTGTGCACGATCCCCCCGCGAGTAATGACGTGTACCCGGTCGACCAGATCGTCCGGATGACTGTATTGCGGCAGATGGACTAAAGCCTCGCCGATGCGCAGGAGATGGTTGGCAAGGGTAATTTGCACCGCGCCAAATTGCGTCGCATCGAACTCCCACACCGAGGAATAGGGTAATCGCGCCGGGGCGCCGGCCAAAGCACCGGGGGTTGAGATACGCAACGTTATATGGCGGGTCAGGTGCACAAGATAGGTCGATCCCTCGCCAACCAGATGCTCGGTCGCGCGTTGCTTTGCGAAAGACGTCAAGCCAATGCAAGCGTTGCCGGTGCGCAACTGCCGCCCGGGATTGTCCGGTGGCTGAAGAAAAAGGTCACTGCTCATCTGCGATTTCAAGGGCAACGCAACGGCTGTTTTCCACGCTTTGGAGGTGCTGCTGCGAAACGTTTCGCTGGAAAAAAAACGGTCGGCCATGGCCGGTTGTTCGAGCCTCCAGGACACGCCGTCGTTCATCACCAGAATAATGTGCTGATTCAATGCCAGTGCGGGGCGGGTCAACCTGTCGTTGATGGCGATCGTCCCGACACTGTGGGAACTGGCCAGATTCTTGATCGCCACTTCATGCTGGCCGAACTGGATAGTCAGGCCGCACTCGGTATACATGATGCGATCAAACGCCAACTCGCGTTTGATTGTTGCGGTGTAGTAAGCCTCGACGCCGGACATCTCCTGGCTGTTGTAATCCAGATAAACCATGGTTACGGCTTTCGGTGAATGCGCGGTTACGCGCAGCGTGGTCAGGCGTTCGCCTCGAGGGATGTAATAGCGCTCGAATTTCTTTCGTGGATTTGTCTGTTCATCACCGTAAACAATCACGGGGTCAACGTAGCGGCCAAGCTTGCTGATCGTCACCTGAATGTTGATAGGCCCTTGCGTGTCGAGGATGCCAGGCAGCTCCGGTACGAGCTGGAAACCATCTTGTGTGATGAACAGCAATTTCGCGTTTTGCAGCACGCGTTGCCGGGTTTGCTGTTTGTAGACATCCTTGATTTTGACGATTCGTGTCAGGGCGTCATCCAGATCGAACCGCGAAACGATCAGCAGATGCGAGCCATCCAGCGTCCAGCTGACAATCAGATCCTGTCGCCAATCCAGTCCGATGATGCTGTCTTGCGCGCCGTCTTCGATGATCGACACATGACCGGCAACGTGAGCAATGTTGTAGGTATCCCTGCCGGTTCCACCGGCCACTGTGGTATGGCTGCCGAACACGTCGATGCGGTCATCACCGCCTGCGGCGTCGATATCATCATGACCCCACGACTGAATGATGTTGGATTCCTCTGTCCCCGTGACGTTATGGATGGCGCCGGCGAGTGTCGTCACATTCTCGATGCTCGACAGGGAAGTGTGAGGCGTGAGTTCTCGCTGCTGACGGGAGGGGGCGAGGGTGATGACGGACATCAGTCCGACGTTCAAGTCCACGTGGTAGCCAATTCTGCTGGCGTCTGGTTGATCAATGCGGTTGGCCAATACCAGCGTGTCGTTGCCAGGCCCACCGTCGAGGGCGGATAGCCGACTCTGCGCCGAATCGTTCTTGAGATGATTGGCCGCTTCTTTGAAGACGAACTGATCGTCGCTGTTGCCACCCGTCAGCTTCTTGGTGCCGTTTTTGTAATGGAACACGTTGGGTTTTTGTTCAACGCCTCTGATCTCGTCGTCGCCACCACCGATGAACCACAGCACGCCTTTGTGCTCGCCCACGGTGCCGATTGACGCACCCGGTGTTCGTTCATTCACCCCGTCACGAGCGTCAATGTTGTCATTGCCGTCATGGATCTGCGGGCGGTTGACCGTCGCGTACTCCAGCGTTTCACGCGACCAGTTGTAGAAGCGGATTTGCACCGGGTTCAATTCAGCGACAAAGCCACCATCGACCACTGCTTCAATCTGCTCCTTCAACGCTCCGTCGAGTAAGCGTCTTGCTGTAGCTTGGAGCATCCTCGCGTGGTCGGCCGTGGCCTTGGCGAGATCGTAACGGTTCTGCACAGCCGCGTCGGGCGCGATTCCCCAGACGGCAAACCAGCCGCTGCGCAAGCGTTCATGGGCGGTCAGTTCGATGTAGTCGTCAATGTCATCGACGGCGCGTATCGCCGCCCACACGCGGGCGCCTGCCACCAGGAACAGTCCGGCCAGCAATCCCACGGGACCCGCCGCCGAGAAACCAGCCAATGCTGCGGCGCCAAGCAGAACGGTCATGGCGGCGCTGGTGACACTCAGGCCAGCCTCGACGTAATGGTCAATCGCTTCTTTGCCGGTGGCCTTGGCCGCTGCTTCAAAGGCGTTGACCGCGGCAATGATATCGAAGGGCAATGTCAGTGCGCTGGCGAGCAATCCAGCGGAGCGCCCGAGTCGCACGCCGAACCGGGTTTGCGCGAATCCCTTATAGGCGCTGCGGCTGGCGCGGATCATCTGCTCGGCTTTTTTGGCGACGGACACTTCAACCGCTATTGAGGTGAACTCTCCGGCGAGGCTTGCGCCATTGAATACGGTTTCGTACCCATTCTTGTTTCTCAGGGCATCGTGCAGGCCCATCAAGCCGCTGTAGATGCCGAATGATTGCAGGCCCATGCCCATGCTGGTCATTCCGGCACTCTTCACTCGATTGACCCAGTGCGGCAGTTGCGTGGGCAGTTGCGCATCGCGAATGTCGAGCCGTTGTGCGGCGTTCAAAAGCTTGTACAGCGCCTGGCGGTTTCCGTGCAGATCGGTGTGCGCCGGGCTGTCTTCTCTGAGCATTGCGGGGGCGTTCAATGGGCGCGTGCTCGACAATTCGAAGAGCAGCGACGGCAGCAAATAATCCTCGGCACCTGTGGTTGATTTCATGTGCGCTTCGACGGCCGCCGGGCTGAACTGCAACTGGTTGAAAAAGGATTTTTTTGGCTGACGGAAAAACGTGTTTTTTCCATTCAGGTATTCGCCCCCAAGGGTTGCCCCCAACGCGTCGAGCGACGTTCGGGTGACTGAATAGGGACCGATTTGCAGTGGGCCGAAGAGTTCGTCGACTATGCGCAGCTGCGACAGTTTGCTGTTGTGGGTTGATTGCGTAGACGCATCACTGATGTGAGTGAGGTCGAGCGTTGTCGGCGTTTTTGGATTGGCGCGTAGGCCAATATCGGTGACGACAACCGTGTCATCCGCATCGATAGGTGGGGAAGACGGAGGGGTAGGCAATGTGAGCATCCTTGTTCATTTTTGCTGTCTTTTTTACCGCTGTTCAGCGAGATCGGTCGGTGGGTGACAGCATTCTTGCGTAGGTAATCGCAGGAATGCTGCCATCCATCCCGAGTGTCAGCGCTCTCTGATAATGAACACGGATTCAGGCTTCGATCTGACGTTGAGAACGCCGCCGAGCAGCCAGATCAACTTGTTGTTCGCATGTGCCGTCAACACCGCTTGATAGGCTTCTTTGCCAATCCTTGCGGGCAGGAAAGGGTCCGCGAGTTCGGTGCCGGGCTGGGTGTGCAGGGTAATGGCATTGCCCTCGACCGCTCCCAGTTTCAAAAAGAACACGTCATCTGTCGCCGGCCCCCGGAAGATCAAAGTCGGCCCTAGGTGTTGCGGCGTCAGCGGGAAAACGTCGTAACCGGCACGCACCAGCAGACCACCGGTCAACTGCCGCAAAGCCTGATTGGAGAGGGTTCTGCAGTAGTAATTCCAGTCTTCGGGGAAACGTTGCGGATCGAAGGTCAGGCGATGCAACGGTGCGTCTGTTGCCGCGTCGATCGAGAGGTAGGTTCTCGCGTTTTGTTCGACTCTCGGGGCCGGTTGCAGCATAAGCAGTGGATCGCCGAGTGACGGAACGCCGGCGGTGGCCCGCCAGTTCCAATGGGTCAACACCTGAAGAATATTGTTCAGACCGGTGGTCGTGATTTGTTGGGAGTTATCCGCGCGCTCGAACAGGTTTTTGGCGACCGACTGTGCCGTCGCTTCCGAGAAGTCGGTAAAGCGCTCGGCAACGGACTGAGACAACGGTTTATGAAAGAGCTTTTGCGACGGTCGAACTTCCAGCGGATCGTTGGTATAGCGGTAGATGGCGACGGGTTGCAGCGCGGGCGCTTCGCGCAGCATCCGTTCGAACTCATCGAAGCGGCTCACCGCATATTCCGGGTTCTGTAAAAAAAACAACCTGGGCTGGTTGTGAGACTCCGAGCCCAGCGGCACGACCGAATAATCAAATCCGCCGAGCCTGACGGAAGCACCTGAAGGAGGCCCTTCATAGTGTCCCCATTGCATCCAGGAATATGGACTTTCGACGGACGCTCGGGAAACTTGCGCTACGGTTTCCGGGCTTTCAACGGGATCGGACGAAGCGCGACTCTCTTCCAGCCGTGGCCGTTTCGTCTGGCTGGCACCCGTATCGGCATCGATGTCGGGCGACTCATGGATATACAGCCGCGGACTGTCGGGGGCAGAAAACGATAGTTCGGGCGTGCGTTGCCACAGACCGGTGCCTTGGATTCGCTCAACTAACGGACCCGATGGAAGCCGCTCGTTGAAGTCGCTGACCTGATATTCGCCATCGGCGTTTTTGCGAATCAGCACTGTACCTTCGTTAGGGATATCAACGTAGGCCCTGCCCGTTTTATCGTGACGAATGCCATCCATCGGCCTTGCAGGCGACAACAGGTTGGCCAGTTCCGCAGGCAGTACCTTGAGCGGTGGTGCGGTCTGGGGCATGGCAGTTTGCGCGGAAGCCTTTACCCAGCCCGGGCGATCAATGCGCCAGTGCGGCTCACCGTCGATCCTGGCCAGAATCGGCCCTGGCACGCCGGGTGCGAACGGGAAGGGCACCTGATAGTCGCCCAGGCTGTTTCGCTCGACCATCGTCTTGCCAAGCCCCTTGATATCGGCGAACAAGGTGCCATCGTTGCTGGTGAACAATCCCGATTTCCCCCTGAACGGAACCAGTTCGTCCAGACGGTCTTTCGGCCAGGTGATGGTGCTGAGCGCGGACTCGACCGTGACGGTGGCGGCACGCGTGGGCGACCCTGGCATTTCAGTCACGATGACCGCGGATTGGGGCGTTGTTTCACTTGGAGTCTCGGTATTGAAGCGTCGGCCGGAATCAGAGTCAGCGGCGTTTGCATGCAACTCCGGAAGTTGAGTATTGACTCGGGTTGTTTCGGTTAAGTCGTCCGTGGTTCTGTTGGGGTTCGCAGAGTTGTCTTTGCTGGATGGGTTGATTTTTTTTATGGGCTTTAACATTTTCTATACTTCGAGTTGATAGGTTATAACTTGGTGGTGACCAAGTTTGATGTTGTTTGACGCTGAGGGCGGGCACAGCAGACAGCAGCTGTCGCACATCAAGTTTTGTCAGCTTTGAAGTCTGCGATCCGGATGGCTGGATTGAGTACGGTGTGTTGCTGAGGATTACCGGCCGGTAGATATAGAGAATGAAATGCAGGCGGGGAAGCAGGGGCTGGATGCTGAGGTGTTGAAGCGGCTTCCATGAAGCATGGAGAGTTGCAGGAGCTTGGCCATATAGAACTTCCTTGTTCTGGCGTTGATGGTCAGTTGCGCTCGTATATTAGGTAGGAAGTTTGATTGGTGTATATCGAAGTGTTGTTGCGTAGTGTTGCGCGTATCGCGAAGTGAAATTTTGTAAGTTTATGATTTGGTTAAATCCAGCCGAGCCAGGGTTTGTAACTTCTGCTATCCGCACACTCAGAAAGGCAGTCGTTGCAAACCCGTCGCCATAGGGCTGTTTTTTCAGGAATGGCTGCCGAGCAGGGAAGCCGCTCCGGCCCCGCCGAACAGACCTGCGCTGATCCGGTTGAACCAGCTCTGTCCCTTACCGCTGCGCAGGTAACGTGCCGCACCGTGGGCACCCAGCCCGTAGGTCAATTTGCACAGCAGGTCCAGCACCGTCCAGGTCACGATCATCACCAGCAGTTGCGGGAAAAATGCTTGCTCGGCGCTGAGGAACTGCGGGAGGAATGCGGCAAAAAACAAAATGTCTTTCGGGTTGCTGGCGCCGAGCACGAACGCTCGGCCAAACAACGCGCGAAACCTTGGCACAGGTGCTGCTTGCGGCACTTCGGCAGCCACCGCTGGCTGACGCGATTGCTGCCAGCTCTGCCAGGCGAGATAAAACAGATAGATCGCGCCGACGATTTTCAGTGCACTGAAGAGTTTCTCCGAAGCCAGCAGCAAGGCGCCCAGCCCCAACGCCGATGCGCTGAGCAGGCAGATGGAAGCAATCACGCCGCCGAGAAACGCCGGGTAGGAACGACGCAAACCGTAATTCAGACTGTTGCTGATCATCAGCAGCGACAGTGGCCCCGGAATAAGGATCACCACCAGCGCAGCGCCGCTGAACAGCAGCCAGGTTTCCAGACTCATCACTTTCTCCTTTTTTTGTTGTACTCAAGAATGTGCAAAAGCCCCACCCGCAAGGGTGAGGCTGTTTTGACGCTTGAACCGCGTGACGCTTACAAGAAGATGAACTTGGCGATGAAGATCGCGCAGAGCACCCACAGGCTGACGGAAATTTCCTTGTACTTGCCGGTACCGGCCTTCAGCGCCACGTAGGTGATGAAGCCCAGCGCGATGCCGTCGGCGACCGAAAAGGTCAGCGGCATCATGATCGCGGTGACGATGGCCGGAATAGCGTCGGTGGCTTCGTCCCACTCGATGTGGGCCATACCGCCCATCATCAGCATTGCCACATAGATCAGTGCACCGGCAGTCGCGTAAGCGGGAATCATGCCGGCCAGCGGTGCGAAGAACATCGCCGCTATAAATAGCACACCTACGGTAACCGCGGTAAGACCAGTCCGACCACCAGCGGCCACGCCGGCAGCACTTTCTACGTAGCTTGTGACTGGCGGCACACCGACCACGGCGCCGAATACGCTGGAAGCGCTGTCGGCTTTCATGGCGCGGGAGAGGTTTTCGATGCGGCCGTCAGCGTTCACCAGGTTGGCACGCTGGGCAACGCCCATCAGGGTGCCGGCGGTGTCGAACATGTGCACGAAGAGGAAAGCGAGGACCACGCTGATCATGCTGACGTTGAATACGCCGGCCACGTTCATCGCCATCCAGGTCGGTGCCAGGCTTGGCGGGGCGGACATGATGCCCTGATAGTGCACGAGGCCCAGGCCCCAGCCGGCCAGGGTGACGGTGATGATGCTGATGAGGATCGCGCCAAATACGCGGTGGTAGCTGAGAATCGCGATCATCAGGAAGCAGATCGCAGCGAGCAGTGGGCCAGCTTCATGCAGGGAGCCCAGTTTGATCAGCGTCGCCGGGCTATCGACAACGATGCCAGCGGTTTTCAAACCGATCAGCCCGAGAAACAAACCGACACCGGCGCCCATCGCGTGGCGCAGGCTGACCGGAATGCTGTTGAGCAGCCATTCGCGAATCCGCGAGAAGGTCAGAATCATGAACAGCACACCGGAGACAAACACCGCACCCAGGGCGGTTTCCCAGTTGTAGCCCATGGTGCCGACCACGGTGTAGGTGAAAAACGCGTTGAGGCCCATGCCCGGCGCCAGACCCACCGGCCAGTTGGCGTAAAGGCCCATCAACAGACAGCCCAATGCGGCGGCGATACAGGTGGCGACGAACGCGGCACCGTGGTCAATCCCGGCATCGGCCATGATGTTGGGGTTGACGAAGATGATGTAAGCCATGGTAATGAAGGTTGTCAGACCGGCAATCAGCTCGGTCTTCACCGTGGTGCCATGCAAGCTGAGTTTAAACAGGCGCTCAAGCAAGCCATTGCGTAACGGCGGCGAGAGATCCTGCGTCGATGCTTCGGATTTGCGGCTTTCCACAGCGAGTACTCCTCAAGAGTTTTATTGTTATTTCCAGGGCCGGACCCATGAGGGGTGGCAGCGGCCCATTGAGGCATACGCGAATTTGTTGACCATGCGGTCAGGAACTCGCACGCTGTGGATTATGCTTTTGTGTACAAATAAAGCAAATATTGTTTTCTGTTTTGTTTACGAAAAGTCCGTCGATAGGGATATATCGCCCTTACTGGCCTCATCGCTGGCAAGCCAGCTCCCACAATGATCATGGGTGTTCACGATAATTGTGTTCACCCAAAACCCTGTGGGAGCTGGCTTGCCAGCGATGAGGCCAGACCAGTCAATCGAGAACCGCCTGACTGTCCCCCAACGCCAGATTCACCGCCAACCAGCCATTCACCGCCGCCTCCCCAGCCTCGGCAAACACCCGCTCTAGCAATTTCACCTGTTCACGCCGCAACACCTGTTCAAACTTCGCGCCTTCCGCCGTCAATTCCAGCAACCGTTTACGCTTGTCCGTCTGCGACGCGACGCTGTCGACCAGATGCATTTCCTGCAATTGGCGCAGCGGCATGTTCAGCGCCTGCTTGCTCACGCCCAGCAAGGCCAGTAGTTCCTTGACGCTCAAATTCGGGTAGCGGGCGATGAAAAACACAATGCGCTGATGCACCCGTGACAAGCCTCGGCGCTCGAGCATTTCATCAGCCTTGGCGGTGAACGCCTGATAACCGAAGAAAAACGCTTCCATGGCCTGCTGCTGACTGCTGGGGTTTTTAAGGTCAAGCATATTGACGTACTCGCTCAAGCTGTCGTAGTTTCAGTCAACAAGTTTGACTCATTTTTCACACGCCTTGCTACCGGTGACCTCCATGGCTTTTTCCGAACGTGTCTCGCGCCTCAAAAGTTCTCTGATCCGTGAAATCCTCGCCGCGGCCCAGCGCCCGGAAGTTATGTCGTTCGCCGGTGGCTTGCCGGCAGAAGCCATGTTGCCGAAAGTCGAATGGGCCGAAATGCCTCTGTCGCTCGGCCAGTACGGCATGAGCGAGGGCGAGCCAGCATTGCGCGAAGCCTTGGCGGCAGAGGCGAGGGCGCTGGGATTGGCCTGCGAAGCGAGTCAGGTGCTGGTGGTCAGTGGTTCCCAGCAAACCCTCGATCTTGCGGCCAAACTGTACATCGACAAGGGCACCGAAATTCTGCTGGAGGCGCCGACTTACCTGGCTGCATTGCAGATCTTCCAGCTGTTCGGCGCCGAATGCCTGACCGTGGCGCAGGAGGCCGATGGTCCCAACCTCGCGCAACTGCGTAGTCGCCTGGAACGGCATCGTCCGGCGTTCATCTATCTGATTCCGACGTTCCAGAACCCGTCCGCCGTACGCTACAGCGAAGCCAAGCGCGCAGCCGTCGCCGCTTTGCTCGACGAATTCGGCGTGACCCTGATCGAAGACGAGCCGTACCGCGAACTGACTTTCGACGGCGGCAGCGCTAAACCGATCGCCGCACGCCTGAAAACATCCAGCTGGATCTACACCGGCACCGTGTCGAAAACCCTTCTGCCCGGTCTGCGCGTCGGTTACCTGATCGCCAGCCCGGATCTGTTCCCGCATCTGCTCAAACTCAAGCAGTCGGCAGATCTGCACACCAATCGCATCGGCCAGTGGCAGGCGTTGCAGTGGATCGGCAGCGAGAAGTATCAGCAGCATTTAAGCGAGTTGCGCAGTTTCTATCGTGAGCGCCGCGATAGCTTTCAAGCGGCACTGGAAACGCACTTTGCCGATCTGGCCGATTGGAATGTCCCGCAGGGTGGGCTGTTTTTCTGGCTGACGTTGAAGCAGCCGCTGGATACGCGGACGTTGCTCAACCAAGCGTTGGCCAATGATGTGGCGTTCATGCCGGGGGAGCCGTTCTTCCCCGATCCGGACAACCATCATGGGCATTTGCGTTTGAATTTCAGCCACATCGATCCGGCGCGACTGGATGAGGGGCTGAGGCGATTGGCGGCAGTGGTGCGCCAGGCGCAGATGGAAAAAGCGGCCTGAAAATAAATAAACCGTGGGTGGGATGGGGCAATTTCCGGATCTCGGGACTGAGCTAAACCCTGAAAGTACTGCACCTCCATTGAGCAAGGTGGAAGATGGGGGGAAATCATACCGATACGCCAGGATGAAAAGCGCGATGTACGACTTCTTCCGGACTTAGTAGGCTCTCTGATGATGGTAATTCAAGATGTTACCAAAAGTGTTCGGCAACGAATTACTATATTCGATTGTGAAATAATCGAGCGCGCAATTATTCACTCGCCGAGTGGCCGTGCAGTGCCCTCATGTTTCATGCACATGTTGCCGACTCGTTGGTTTCGCTTTTTTCCTAGAGATTTTCCAATCCATGTCTAACACGGACGCCTTGAGTGGTCAGCGGGCAGCAAAGCTCCCGCTGCAACCCACCTTAAAATCGCACTTGGTCTACACCCTGTTGTGTGGCCTTGTAGTCATGCTGATGCTCAGCCTGGTCCGCTTGGGCCTGTTGATCTACAACAGCGACATGATCGGTGACACGCCAATGTCGACGGTCGCAGAGGGTTTCCTCAATGGCCTGCGCTTTGATCTGCGCGTCGTCGTCTACCTGGCTATTCCGCTACTGCTGGCCACTCTCAGCGTCCGCGCCATGGCTGCCCGTGGTCTATTCCGGGTTTGGCTGACCCTGGCCTCAAGCATCGTCATGCTCCTCGGCCTAATGGAACTAGACTTTTACCGTGAGTTCCATCAGCGTCTAAACGGTCTGGTGTTCCAATACATCAAAGAGGATCCGAAAACCGTGCTGAGCATGCTCTGGTACGGTTTCCCAGTAGTACGTTACCTGTTGGCGTGGATTCTTGGTACTTGGCTACTGAGCCTGCTGTTCAAGGGCATCAATTGCATAACCCTCCCACGTGTCTGTCCAGATCAGATGGCCCACGGCAGCGGGAACGCCCCGTGGTACGTGCGCGGCGTAGTGTTCTTCGTGATCCTGCTGGTGGCGATCATCGCCGCGCGCGGTACCTTGCGCCAGGGCCCGCCGCTACGATGGGGGGATGCATTCACGACCGACTCGATCTTCGTCAACCAGATAGGTCTCAATGGCACCCTTACCTTAATCGATGCGGCCAAGAGCCGTTTTGGCAAGAACCGCAGCAACGTCTGGAAGTCGACCATAGAGGAGACAGAGGCAACCCAGACCGTACGAAACATGTTGTTGACCGACAACGACAAACTTGTCGATGGCGATAGCGCCGCTGTGCGCCGTGATTTTACCCCACCGCTTGCCAATACCCTGCCGATCAAGAACGTCGTAGTGATCCTGATGGAGAGCTTCGCTGGTCATTCGGTTGGCGCACTAGGCAGCCCGAACAACATTACACCGTACTTCGACAAACTGGCCAAAGAAGGCGTGTTGTTCGACCGCTTCTTCTCCAATGGTACCCATACCCACCAAGGTATGTTCGCCACCATGGCTTGCTTCCCCAACCTGCCAGGCTTTGAATACCTGATGCAAACGCCCGAGGGCGGCCACAAGTTATCAGGCCTGCCGGCGCTACTCAGTGCCCGCGATTACGACGACGTTTACGTCTACAACGGTGACTTTGCCTGGGATAACCAGTCCGGCTTCTTCGGCAACCAAGGTATGACCACTTTCATTGGCCGTAATGACTTCGTCAACCCGGTATTCTCCGACCCTACTTGGGGTGTATCCGACCAAGACATGTTCGACCGGGGTGCCGAAGAGCTAGCGAAGAACTATGGCAAGAAGCCGTTCTATGCTTTATTGCAGACCCTCTCCAACCACACCCCGTATGCGCTGCCCCCCCAATTACCGGTAGAGCCGGTTGTAGGCCAGGGACGTCTGGATGAACACCTGACCGCGATGCGCTACTCTGACTGGGCTTTAGGACAGTTTTTCGAGAAGGCGCGCAAAGAGCCATATTTCAAGGAAACCCTGTTCGTCATCGTCGGTGACCACGGTTTTGGCAATCACCAGCAAGTAACCGAACTGGATTTGGGCAGGTTCAACGTACCGTTGTTGCTCATCGGTCCAAGCATCCAGGAAAAATTCGATTCAGTGAACCACACCGTGGGTACGCAAATCGACATTGTGCCGACCATCATGGGCCGCTTGGGTGGCGAGACCCGTCATCAGTGCTGGGGTCGTGACCTGCTCAATCTGCCGGCTGGCGATCCCGGTTTCGGCATGATCAAGCCGTCGGGCAGTCAGCAGATCGTCGGTCTGGTCCAGGGGGACCGCATAATGATTAAGTCCGAGAACCAGTCACCGCGCGTGTACCGCTATGAGCTGGGGGCCAACTTCAAAGCCGAGCTGATTGAAAGCGCGGACCAGAAGGACCTGACTCACAAGGTCGAGTCGTTCATCCAAACCGCAACCAAAAGTTTGCTGGACAATACCGCAGGTATTATCCACGGCGTACCAGAATAACGGTGACTGTTTTGCGTTGGGTCTAATCCTGAAATAGGTCTATACCTTCCATTTCAACGCCCGATGCACCATCGGGCGTTTTATATTTCGAGGGCAGCTGGAAGCGTTCCGATACTTATCTGCTGCGATGCCTGTCGGTTTCTATAATTTTTGGCTACGGCGTAAAGCAACATTTCGCTTTTCATTACTGGTACCCCAATCACTAAATTAAATCGGTAACTGTACCGGAGGTTTCCGAGGACTCGTAGAATAGAATCGGTTACATGATAAGTAAATGAAGCACGGGGACTCTACAGCAAACCCGTCTATCGTCACGAGCGGCCCCAGCATAATTTTTGGGTCTACTCACTAGAACGATTAAATAATGTACTTCCAAGTGAAAGTATTCGTGGGGGGATGGGGCAATTTTCCGAATTTAGTGACTGAGCTAAACCCCGAAAGTACGGCGCCTCCATTTAAATTTGGAGGCGTCGTCAAATGTTCCAACCTTTCGGAAAACTGGGTGATTTTTGGGTAAAAAATGGATAAGAAGTGGGCAATAATGGGATAAAACACCGCCCGACCGACTTATCCCGAAATGGCCAATCCATCACGACCTGCTGTAAACCCAACACACCTGACGGCGCAGCTTTCCAACGTAGTGACTATCAGACTCGATGCGGCGAGCACGATGTAGGTCTGGTAACGGCTATGATCCAAGCGTTTGGAGCAATCTGATGTTGCGCTTTGACGAAGGCCTGAAAGTCTACCCGCATCGGGATGCCGTCGATTTCCGAAAAAGCATCAACGGCTTGTCAGCATTGCTCGAGCAATCACTGGGACTGGACCTTTTTGCCCTGGCGGTCTACCTGTTTCGCAACCGCCGAGCCGACCGCCTCAAACTGCTGGGCTGGGACCGTAACACCCAGCACGGATTTTTAACCGCAACCAACAGGATGCGAAATTGCACTCCACTTGAACACCCGTTTGCTTTCGACCTGACCAGTCGTTTGCATTCGTTCTGATCACCGATTGCATCGGATTTGACCAGCACGCTTTGTAACTATGATCGGCAAAGAACGGCCAAAAGCGGGCAGGCAGTCTGATCCTGCGGCGAACGCTCAAGCGTCTGCTCCCCTCCAAAACCGCCGGATGCAGTACTTCGGCTTCTAAACCGAAGCTGGCTCAGCGGAAAGAAAGGTTGCTATGTAACTGCCTTTTGTCACAAAACGCACTTGCAGTCTGAACGGACAGCATTCACGACCGTCGGCCGTAGTACACGTCGCCCGGCAAACATGTCAGAGGTCCGCAGAGCCGCCATCAGGCCTGCGGGGCCTCGATCGCCTCGTCAAGCTTGATAACGGTCTCAAGCATGCGTCGAACGATAACTGCATCGAACTCTTCCGCCCGATCCCCTTCATGGGTCCCTTTGTTCAGGCAGTTCCACTCGACTTTGTGCTTATCGCGGTATCCAAGTATCTCACCCAGGTGCGGCACGGCCTCCTGGAAAACGGCCACGTCCTTCCCGCCGAGGAACTTGTGGAGCCCCGTCGCCAAGCTCATAAGGTCAGGGTCTCCCGGCCCCCTCAGAGCGGTTGTTTTGAGTCGAACCGTCAATTCATTTAATGCAAGCTGTCGAGTTGTGGTCAGACGCGTCACCATACCTTTCGTAGTCTCCGGTCCCTAGATTTACTGTATGGTACTGAATTTCGATAAGATTAAATTCACGGGTATTTGTCCATATAAAATCATTTCCAAATGTTGAACTGACATCCCCCCACTCGCTATAAAGCGTGCCTAAGACACGTACTCCATCATCGCGTGAATATTCGTCGCGGAGTCCTAGCCGACCTCCCACGCTTACGCACTTGTTTTTCACCTCCTGATGTCTGGCATTGTAGTTTTCATTGGTAAACCACTTGCTCGGATTAACGGTGCAAATGGTCGGGAAGCCGCCGGCCACGTTGTAAACTTCAATATTCACAGAGCCTTTTGACTGCAGATATATTTGTGCCCGATTAGGAGTGCTATAGCTAGGGAAGGTCTGAAGTAGCCATGTGTTTTTGGCTGACTTCGGATCGGCGGTCTCAAGGAAAAAGTGCAACAGTCAGTTAATTATCTTGAGCTTGCTAATCACGAAGCTGAATGCAATCCCGTCTTCGAAACATAATTACCACTTGGCGTCTGAACGAACCGATCCTACCTGACTAAGCACAATTCCACTGCCGAAGGCTTGGCCGTGATCAAGCCCCTCGGTCGCTTAAATAATGGCTATACATACCCCCCTCCATCGACGAGGTGACGGCCTGGAATGACACGATAGAAACAGCCATTAGACGCATCCACCAGGTAGCTTGGCGGGGGGGGGGGGGGCTTGCCCTTACCGTTCAGTTTATCGTTTCAAGCTTGTTGGTCGCGGAAAACTGAAGATGATCCACCAGCACCTCAACTGGACATTTCCAGGCCAGTGTCTGACGGGGTCAGGTGTTGGGCAAATCAGCGATTTCGTCCAGTCGTGCCTGCGTCACCTGAGAGGATCTGAGCCTTTTTGGGCGGTGCTGACGTAACAAACCGTTCGTATTTTCATTGCTATCACGCTGCCAAGGGCGAGTGTGGATCGGAGAAATAAATCTTCATCCCCGTGCGCGCAGTGATTTCGGCATGACGGGCCATTTCGCTGCCTTGATCATGCGTCATTGTTTTTAGTAACGATGGCGCCATCCGCGACATTTTCCTCACAATGGCTTCTGCCGCCGCCTCTGCGGTGGGGGCTTCGAGCTTGGCGAGAATGACATAACGGCTCGTACGCTCGACCATTGTGGCAACCGCTGAGTGATTACTGGCGCCCATAATCAGATCACTCTCCCAATGCCCACGGACCAGACGATCCGCGACCTCAGGGGGGGGGGGGCGTAGATGAATACTCAGTTGCGCGGGTAGCGTTCTCGACGCTGTTTGCTCTGTGTTCGCTTAGGACGTTTACCGTCAGCCTGGCGTAGATAACTGATCAGCTGGCGTTTCAGCTCACCGCGCGGATAGGCGTAGATGGCGAGGTAGATAGTTTCGTGGCTCACATGTCGCTCGGATTGGTCGGGCCAGATACTGCGTAGTCTGCGGGCAATTTGTTGCGGTGACCAGCCGATGCGGAGCATTTCGACGACCACTTGAAATAGCTCTGAGTCTGGAGATAAACGCCGCTGACGGCGAGGCACTGAGTCCTGCCGGTAGCTTGGATGGCGCCATAGTGCGACTGCTGGGGGTTGCGTTTGATCTCACAACTAACGGTGTTGGGGTGACGGCCTAGCAACGCGGCAATAGCTCGCAGCGTCTGTCGTTGAAATAGCATCACCATAATGGTGACGCGTTCCTCGGTACTCAAGTGTTTGTATTGGGTAGACATGGCTACACCTTACATCAGATGTTGCACTTGTTCCTTGAAACCGCCTTACCCCAGACAACTGCTGAATGCCGCTTTTGTATGGCTTATTACCTATATTAAACACATATCCACGGTGTACTGATGGTTTACTATGTTCTTGGCATCAATTGCCTCCAACATCCCTAGACTGTAGCCTGGCCTAAGGGCTAATTCATGCACACTGTCCATTGAGTTGAACTAGCCCAATTATCATGCCATTTGCCATCGGTAAGCCTCACTATTGTAACTTGTGCAGGTCCCGCATGTTCACCTGCCTGTGTCCAATAATGACTATCCATGCCTGGCCATCCATACGCCCCCATATTACCCCATTCTGAAAACAAGCCCCCCATCATACGTTGTTCTTGGTTCTGGCTCAACGTTTGCTTTGTAAGTGGAACTATTCCTTTATCTATAGCGGAGCATTTAGATTTCGCCTGCCCCAAATTAGCTTTATAATTAGCCTGTGTAAACCAATCTTTCGGATTGACGGTGTAAATGGTCGGGTTGCCGCCCGCGACGTTATAAATCTCAATGTTAACTCGGCCTTTTGACTTCAGTTTTACGCCCGCGTCCTCACCGTCATCACTCTCAGCATAAGCTTTGGAGTTATCGGTGGAAACATAAGTAAAGTCTTGGCGCCCATTCAAGCCCTCAAATTCAAAATAAGCCCCTTCAAAGCCAGTACTAGGGAAGTCGCTCTCACTGAACGAGGCCCCATTGGCCCATTTTCTGCCGGCAGCGGGTGCAGCGGGTGCCGTACCGCTCACACATAACCCGCGCTCGCCTGGTCTCGAGTCTGTATAAGAACCGTTTAAACTGCCAGTATTAAGATTTACAGTTTGATGCTCGTACAGATTCGTGCCTTTGGTGCCGGTCCAATAGCTATTGGCTGTGTTCACACCATAGGCGGCCATGTTGCCCAATGACGCATGCAACGCTTGCAGCTCGGCGGTGGTGCCGGGGCGCTTGTTGCCATTGCTCTGCCTGGCGCAGGTTTTCGCTATGTCGAACCAGGTGCCTTGGCCGAGCGGTGCGTTCCAGGCAATCGAACTTCTCAAGCCTAATGTCGCGGTGGCCAAGGCGGCCTTTTCTTCAGTGACCCGATTAAGCCGATTCGCTACAGCGGGACGTTTTGAGACTTCCACTTTTAGCTCTTCGGCTGCGCTGGCCGAAGGAATGGTCAAGGTCGAGAAGGCAAAGGTTTTCGCCGTCGCACCGTTTACGGCGGCGCCTTTCCAGTACCATTGATAGGTCAAGTCGGCTTCGGTGCCACCAGTGATGGTGGTGTATTTGGCCTCGAAGGTTCCACGGGCAGCCGTCGGCTTCTCGATGGTCAACCCGGTGATGGTCAGACTCGATACGATTTGCGCACTGACCACCGAGACTATCGTGCCCACCACCGTGTCGTAACTGGCTGGGGTGATTTCGACCATCAGGTACTTGCCCGCATCAGCAGCGTCGGGGGTATAGGTTTTGGTCGTGGCACCGGCCCCGGTGGCGAGGACTTTGCCGCTACCATTGTTGGCGGTGGCGGTGTACCACTGAAAGCGCGAGCGATCCGGAATGGTGGCATTGCCGTTGTAGGTATAGACCGCCGTGACAGGTGTACCGACCGCGGCGGTGGCGGGCACGCTGGCGGCTGTTACTGAGGGGACCCTCTCTGGGGCGCCAAATTTGGCGCAGGCAAACCTGTAAGTGTTGGTGATGACGTTGCTGGAGCTGCGGCCATTTTCGCCCAGATAGACATATGTGCCTCGGTCGACGGTAGCAGCGCTACTCCAGTGAACGTTGCCCCACCCATAAGTTTTATTGATATCGTTTTCAGAATCTTCACCTGCTGTATTGGCGCGGGTATAAGTCGTAAACAACGTTTGTAATTCGGTCACGGAAGGCAGGCGAGAATTCAGCCCCGCACAATGCATGTAGGCATCCCCCCAGCTCTTGCTGCTTGATACTTCGGTATATTCACCGGCCAGTTGCGTACGCGAAGGCAACACTGGTGCCCCACTCTGCGGGCTGGTCACCGCCGCCACGGCGCGAGCTGGGTCAGTGGTCAGCGGGTTGGTGCCGGGAGTGGCATCAAAGGTCAGGAACTGCTTGAGTTGAGTGGTGGTAGGCGTAAACGTCTTGGTGGTCGCGTTGGCAATGTTGCTGCCCTCGGCCTTCCATTGGAACACGCCTTTGGTCACATCCTCGGCGTCCCCGTCGGGATCGGCAAAGACATAGGTGGCTTCCAGCTGATCCCCAACGGCAGGGTTTTTCCCTGGGGCGGTCTTGTTGGTGAAGGTTGGGGTGGTGGCGGTCGGAGCGCGGCCCATGACTTCCAATGTTGCTGGCGAAGCAATATCAGCGGAGAACGCCGGAGCACTGTACAAACACGCGATCAGGAAAGGCGAGCAAGCCAGTGCAAGACGACTTTTAGTCGGCGCAAACGCATTTGATTTCAGTATGCGGCGCCCCACGCTTTGGCTGGCTGGCATTTTAAGTTTCCTTTAATCAATTTTTTGTCGGGGTTGACGTTGAGCATAGTTCCTTATGTGTCAACGCCGCCCCAAAACTGCCCCCAGGGGGATGCGGACGAAAACTTGGACTCTCTAGGAGATCATCCATGTATTCGTACACAGACCGCATGAAAGCCGTGCAACTCCAGGTCACTGGTGGCTTTACGTCAGGGAACAATACGCGCAGCGGTACGGTTGACCTCGCTCGCCGCAAGGATGCAAAGGCGTGGATAGACGGCTATTGCGCCTACCGCGACGAGCCAGAAAACCGGCAGGTTTGCGGTAATGGCGAGGCTGTATATGCACCAACTTACGGCCATCACTCCCGCGACACGGAACTACAGGCGTCTTTTGATGCTGGCTACTGGGTCGCCCAAAGAAGGCAAGCCCAGCGAGCTGCGAAAAGCGCCTAAAACGACCTCGCTCCGGTTTGCCGGGGCTTCAAGGAAAACGAGCCATGAGGCTGACGAAGAAACAGCGCATCGAGCTTCACGCGAAATTCGCGGGTTGCTGCGCGTACTGCGGGGTTTTGCTGGGCGAGAAGTGGCACGCGGATCATTTTGAGCCGGTTGTGCGTAATTGGGGTGAAGAAGCAAAGATAGTGCCTGCTCTGCGCCCGAATAATCACAACCTCGCCAATATGATGCCAGCCTGCATCCCCTGCAATCTGAGCAAGAGTTCATACACCTTGGAAGGATGGCGTGCGTGGATCGCTGGCCACGTTAACAGCCTGAACAGCTATCACCCGATCTATCGACTTGCGAAAGCTTACGGCCTGATCGTGGAGACGGACAAACCGGTAGTATTCCACTTCGAAATAGTGGGTTTGCAGAACCCCAGCCAGCTGTAGGAAAAGTGAAATGAAATATTCTTGGCCCTCTTTTTTGATTTATGTCCTTGTTTGTGCGGGATTCGCCGTAGCGAACTACTCCCAGGGAGTCGCCCTTGAAGTGCTGTTTCAGAGCTGGGGAGGGTCGGTGATTTTGGGGGCAGTGTTCTTTGGCGTAATAGCCATTTTCAGATCGCGACGCGCTAGCTCCCAACGTCAACCAAAGATCTAGGATCGACCGCTATGCAAGACGTAACTGAAAAAGACGAACAGGTGGTGATGGCGGTAACGACTGAGCCAGCATTCGCGGTGGATGGTCGGACTGTTCAGGTGAAAATCACCAATCCGGACGGCACCACTTACAGACAAAAATTTGACCTTGTTGAAGGCCAGTTCGAGTGGATTTCGGTGCCGCGGCGTCTGGTAAACGGCAACGTTCGTTTTGGATAGGAAAACGCACCAGGTACACCACAAGCCCGGCCTAAAAAACTGGGGCCGTGGACGTAGAAGCGCCGGACTGGCCGGCGCCGATTGAAGGAACGATCCGATGAAAGCACGTATTACCTTGGGTGAACGGTTTTTTTCCTGATGCGGTGAAGAAGCTATCGATGTCCTTTTTCTGTACCCGGTACTCCTCTGCGTACAGTTTGCATTGAATGGCGTGGTACTCGCCGGTACCTCGAGTTTTGGCAACCAAGTCGATGCCGGTATCACGTCCGTCTACACCCTGCTCCATAGCCCAATCACAGAACGACCACACCTGTTCGTACAGATCGCGGTAGGTCGCTTCATTACGCAGGTAGGTGCAGATCAGTTCCTCGAAATAGGTCCCCTTTTCACGCTCGGAAAGTGAAGCTGCGCGGTAAGTGTTTAGCAGGACGGATAGGGCGGACATGGATGGGAATTCCTTTAGGCTAAGCTGGTGCATCACGGACACCAAAATTTGAGGGAGTCTATCAATTGACAAGGCGGGAAGCAGCCTATAGAAAACCCCGGGAGTACCTAGCCATCTCGTTTTTTAGGTTAAAGCCAGTAATTTTTGTCAGCCGGACTCTATCTGAGCGGGCTTTCCTACCTAGCTGCGTGCTCAGTACTGCTGCTAAAATATCAGTGGCAATGAAGTTCAACGTTGCTATCGACATCACTGGAGGGCATTGCGATCCGATTAGATGGATAATCCACCAGTTCAACAACATACAGAAAGCCACAGTGGATTCGGGGCGGAATTTTATAGTGGTAATTTTTTCTGTGCTAACATATTTGGCAAGATATAACGCCCTGTAATAATCTAATGTAACTAGGCGCGCATGCCAAAATAGTTTTGGTCGAACTTTTTTGCTTAGTGCGTTTTGTTATCATGCTTGCCTCCAATTTTTTTTAATTCGAGCCGGGTGCGTTGATCAGCGTAGTGTCCAGTTTTGTTCTGATTTTCCTCGTGCGCGCATAGGTTTACGCATATGCTGTCAACTTTGCCACGGACGGGTAACTTCAAACAACTTTCTCATCCGAGCAGCCCGCTATTGGTTCAACTTGTTGTGGTACGTATGCTTGCGCTCTTCCGAATCAAAAGTGCGGTGTTTTTTAAAATAGGCGATTTTTACCCGATCAAAATGGTGCGAGCTTCCAGCTCACGGCTTTTCTATCACCCAGATATAAGGCTTTGCTCTGCAGAGTAACGCTATGGGCTTTTTTTCTGAATCTTGTAGACCGCGCGGCAAAGCAGACTCGACTATCGATTGGGCAGCGAGCTTCGATATGGCCATGATTTTGATCTCGAGGCCTGCGGCCTTGCGTTTAAGATCTGTAAAGGAGCGACGTTGCTTGGTCATTAGACACCTCTACAAGAAAAATATTCTCGCCTAGAGGTGTCCGAACTCCTTAGGAAACTACAATTATGGATGTGCTGAATGCTCGCGAGATTTACACTTACGGCGAGGAGCAAAACCTACTAACATGGCAGTCAACGGACTTAGGCATGCTAGCGGGATCCACCATAATCCGCTTCGCCCGGCTCCTCGTAAGCATTTAATTTGAAGTACAGCTAATGACCAACACAAGGACAACAGAATCAGCAGACCAATTATTTCAAGCCACAACATATTGTTGTACTCAATGTAGGAAGATACTGCTCCGGAACTGCGATCAAAAATTCCGACAAGGATTCTTGCAACTCCATACTTCCATGGGTAACTTGAAGCAACAACAAACACGGGAATAAGAATGAACAATATAGTGGCGTGCAACCAATAATTTTGCTTACTGATGCTGCCAAATGGCGAAAAAAGCAACTCTAAGGTAGGGCTTAGCCGATGACGTTTTTTTTCAGATTCAACCGTTGTTGTGCCTTGAGCAAAGTGAAATTTAACTGCAGCACTTGATGCGCCAAATGTTGCGCTTTTTCTTTTGCGGGGAACAAGTCCGACGAGCATTGGCGCGAGCCAATGTAAAACTGTTAACGGCAGCCACCACAGAATATGGCGCTCGGCGTCTCTCAGGCGCTTTATTTGAAGGAAAAATAGCCCCCACCAGAGTATGTAGTTTGGCAATAATGATAGCAGCCCAATAAATTCAAAATCTGGATTTTCTGATATCTCATTTATGAAAATAAATGTTGTTTGCCCCAGCAGCCCGCCGTCTCTTGGTTCGAAATACAGATTTAGATAATCCATTATTCCAAACTCCCAGCCGGGGTAGATTGGGGCGCTCGCATTCGTTTCCGGCATATACAGGTTTCGCGCGCGCCAAAGGCTCTGCACTACTAAAATCACAACGGACCACATCCAAAACTCTTTTGCACCAACTGTTCCCGATGGCAAAAAAAGCAAGCGGACAACATCCAAAGCTTTTAAATTTTTTTTACTTTCAACATTTGTCTCGCCTGTAGTGTGATGGTGTAATGATTTCAGTGCGGCATATGAGACTTTCCAAGCTTGCGCCTCTCGAAAATCATAATTAGCACAGTGCGTGATGTTTTAGACACTCTAGATTGCATGAAGTCCCCATCCAACATTCCCAACTTGTTAAGGTGGCGTCGAATTAAGTGGTCTTAACGTTCCGAGTGCTGTCGCTGTAGATTGCATCGGCGGGATACAAAAGCCAGCTTCAGGACTCTTCAGCATCATCGTTGGATTCTAAAAAATCGATCGGCAGCATCACTATATCCACCAATGCATCCGCCGGTATTGTGACCACTGTCGCAATAGGGCAGACGATCATCATGTAGCAGACTCTAGTTAAAACGTAATGGTCATTCCTCTGTCCGCCAAATCCCAGCAACTGCATGCTAGTATCCAGACTTTTAAAATATTCGATGTCGGGATTATCCATCTGTCTACCAAAAAATGTGCCGCATCCGGAAAGCATTACAATGACAGCTAACAGCGCCGAAAGTTTGGCGATGTTTTTTGCTTTCAAATCTATAAATTTCGTTTTCACTACCGCTCTCTCATATAAATTTCCAATTATTTTGCTGCTCAGCTCATTCTCAGCTTCTAATTTTATGAGCAAAGTTGGCTTCATTCGAAGTATGAGTTTGGTGTCGATACGCTATAAAGATTGTCGGCGACTCTTCTAACCCTTGATACTTTCGGGGCGACCTTGTAGATCTTTGAGGCTTGGCTATCGCGCGAAGGCTCAATTCTCATCACAATTTCTCCGGTAACTGGAAACGTCTGAGCACGCTGAAATCAAACGGATTGGGTGAGCGTTGGCTGTGCAGCAGGTAACTGACCCGCTGGCCCGCCAGATCGGCTTTTAACATCAACACATCACGGCTACGGTGATGCTCGATGTCCATCATTTCGATCAAACGAAACAGTGACCAAGGGCCGGTGTTCTGTTCAATGCTCAGGCGTCGCCCGCGTAGCTCTTCCAACACCAGGCTGCTTCGACCGGCCTTCGCCGGCCAACTGAATTTCGCCTGAGCAATTGGTCCGTGTCGATATTCCAAGTGCTGGTCATCGAGCTCAAAATCGGCGCGGCTGAGTCTGGAGTCAAGAGAGTAAGGCTCCAGCTTGAACAGTACCTGCGGTTCATTCGGGTTTTCCGCGAAAAAGCTGCGTTGGATGGTGCTTACGTGCTCAAGCTGCGTAAGGATGGCTGGGGACATGGGCAATCCTCGGCCTTCAATTTTGCGCACCTCATAAACGCCGTTGGTGTTACTGATAAAGGGGTTTAGGTAGTGCTCGATGAACCGTTCAGCAATACCTCCGCTCTTGAAAAATTCACGGAAATCCGCCAATTCCACGTTACTCTGGCTACGAGCAGAGAAAGGATAGCGTTCTTGTAAGGATTCGCTGTAAGGGGCATACAATTCGTCCTGGTAGCGCTGATTCAGGTAATGATGGGCGTCGGTGAGGACTAGCGTCCAACTTTCATCGGCAGCAAGAGTAAGCCAGGTGTTGAAGGGGGCTGGTAAGCGCTTGGCAACCCGACTGACTTTATGGATCGAATCATGTTCGCCAGCCATGCGAGCCTTGGCCAATTCGAACGCCGCAGCTCCGGGGGCATTAACCTGAGCAAGGTCGCCCAGTTGTTGTTGAAGCGCCTCAAGTGCTTGGAGCGCGCGGATGAGGTCTGGCCCCGCATTTCCTTCCTCATCCAGCAGTTCGTGCCAGGAAACGAAGCGGCGCTCCAGTGCCTGCCACCCACTGTCTGGCAGCAGGTTCAAAGGCGCGATGGGCATTTTGCTGGTGTCGGGGACCTCAAGTTTCTCGTCGGCGCCCCCAAGTTTATTGGCTGCGTTCGCGGCTAAATCGACCGGCCCAGGCGGGACGGGGCCTGCCGGCGCTGGCGGGATGGGACGACGGGTGTTGTCCCTGACGTCCCGCAGCAGTTGCAATAGGGGTGAATTGACGGCGGTCAATGCACCCAGTTGTTCCGCGCCTTGTGCCGTAGTGCGAATGGGCGCCAGGTTGAGGTGGCCGATGGCGGAAGCCCAATGATTGGCATAATCATGAAAGTACAACTGCGAGACTTCATCCAGCAGGTGCTTGAGCACCATGGGGTTCACCGCTGTGGCTTCGCCCAAGACCCAATTATCGCGCAGCAGATCCTGAACCACCTGAGTCCCTTGGCCGAGAAGGAACTGCTGATAGCCTTGTTGAGTGTACAGACCGGGAATACTGTAGTTGCTGCCAGCAAAGAACACCGCGTGACGCCCGAGATTCGAGCCGAGATGATAGGCTGCCAGGCCTCGCGCTTGAGTTACCAAGTTCCTGTACACCACCTGACTCAAGGCCTCATTGCGCAGCATTTGCCGCGCCTGATCCACCAGCTGCACATTGTGGCGGTAGGGAGGAAATGTCGCGGACAGAAGGCGTTCGAAATGCGCGTTTAAACGGTTTTGCACCTCTGTACGCCCGGTATAGCGCTGCGACCAATTGGTCGCCATCCGTTCCTTCAGAAACGTAGTATCGCGATGCTCCTCCAGGCCGAGCATCAGATACGCGCGAAGACTGTTCAACAGATCCTCGCGGTCATGCAGATTGGCGCGAACTTGGGCTTCCAAGTGTCTTCCGACGCGGGGCAGTAACTCGCGTACCAACAGCTGTTCATAGGTCTGTTGCATGACGGGCACGACCACCTCATCTTGGTCCAAGGCACCGCTTGGTAGGTAAGAGGCGGCACCTTGAGGGAAGACCTGTGTCGCGGCATAAGCACTGTCCAAAACCTCGAGGGCCTGCGCCGCGTCATCCTGCACACTGAGCGTGTCCTGCTGCCCCTTCAGGGTTTGGCTCAGGCCCAGCAGTTGCGCCATTCGCTCATGGTTGCTGGCGAAGGTGTTCGTCCAAAGCAGACCGCATACGATCAGGCAACCCAACGCGCCCGCGCCGATAGCCCCTTGCCGCCAATAAAGGCCGCGCACCGCTTGTGGGTCCAGCTGCGCCAAAGTCGATTCCGGAAAAATCACGCGGCTTAGCAAATGCTTGATAAAACGCGGTTGGCCGCAACGAATGCGGGGGAGTGGCGGCGGCGTGATTGAGGGGCCAAGATCCATGGCGAGAGGCGTTTTCTGGCTGTTGGTCACAGTGTCAGTGGGCGTGACCCAGTACGGCGCACTGGTTAAATAAAATCCCCGCAATTGGCTACCGCGCAGATGACGACTTCCCGCGAAGGCGCTCTCGATCAATTGGCACAGCCCCTTATCGATAGCTCTCAGTTGCTGGGGGAAATCCAGGATACGCTCCCGGCGTTTCGGATCTTGTTCCGCTGCCAAGCGCAAGATCACTTGCTTGTCCAAGTGGCACAGCAGCCGCTCGAATTCTTTTTTCAGGTCGTGTGCGTCGTGACTGTTCTGTTCTTTGTCAAAACTAACGCCAAAGACCTGCTCGCTTTCTTCGCAGGACAGCTGACTGAAAAATTCATCAAATCCGGGTAATTGATCGGCTTTGCTCAACACCAGATACACGGGCACATTGACGCCCAGGTACTGGTGGATTTCCTCCAGGCGTCGTCGAACCAGCCCGGCGAGCGCTTCCAGCTCGTCAACGGGCTTTCGGTATAAATAGTGGACGGGGATATTCAGCAACACGCCATTCAGCGGTCGGGTACGGCGTGTGCGCAACAGCCCCAGCAGGGTTTTCCACATCGCCGCATCCACCGGTTCATCCGGTTGCACGAGCAGGCTGCCGACGGCGTCAATCAGTACGGCATGATCAGCCACATACCAGTCGCACGGGCCCGTGTCGCCAGGTTTCTCGCTCCCTTTTCGAGGATTTTTCGCACCTGGTTGAAATTGCAGGTCGGAAAACTCCAACAACGACGTTTTTCCACTCTCCTGCGGCCCCAGCAGTAAATACCAAGGCAACTCCGTGCGCCATCGCTCTTCACGGCGCTGGAACAGTCTCGATCCGCGCAAAAAACGCTGAACGTTGTTAAAACGTGCTGTCATTTGCGCGCGCTGGCGGTTGATCGTGCGTTCGCAACGCAAGCGCTCCTGTCTGGCGTCTTCGCTTTCATCAGCGAGTTTCCGCACGTGAGCCTTCCAGTGCTTGAACACCAGCATCAATCCCGCAACTAAGCATAGTAACCCGATGGAGAGCAGGCGGCTGCTGGACGAGGCCCAAACCAGATGATCGTCGATGGACAGCCATGGTCCTGCAAACCACACCAACAGCGCCAGGATCAGCAATACACCGCTCTTCCATACCCATGGGACGCGGACTACGGCAACGAGCAGGCTGAAAAAATCCTTCATAAGATGTCCGGTCCTGGTTACGGCTGAGAGGGCGTAGAGGTGATTTGTTGGTGTAGCTGCATGAGCGTGTCGCGTTGTTCACTCAAGACCCAAGCGAGGCCACCGTACATTGCGCCCAGAGCGATGAGCGTACAAAGGGCGACGACCCGCCAAGAAAACATCCGCACGCGCGGCTGAGCCGGCTCTGTCAGCCCTTGCCAGTGGGGTGACACCTCACGGGAGCCGTCGGCCTGTAGCGGACGCAGTTGTCGAAACAGCTCGTCACGGATAAGTTTCAGTGTTTGCGGGCCGCCAGCCTCACGGCGGTAGCGGCCTTCAAAACCCAGCGAAAGGCACAGGTAAATCAATTCGAGCATTGACTGGTGTTTGACGGGATTGCACTTCAGTCCGGCGAGCAACTGGAAAAACTTCACGCCGCCAAATGTTTCGTTATGAAAAGCGCTGAGCAGGCTCATCTGCCCCCAATGCTGTTCTCCCCACGACGTAGAGCCGATGGTTTCATCCAGCATCGCGCACAGGAGATAACGTGCGGCCATGACTTCACGACTGTCGACCCCCGCCTGTAAGGCGCGGTGCTGAAATTGCGTGATGGCGGCGCTCAAACCCGTGTTCAGCGCAGTGATGTCGGTGACCTGTGGACAGTTTTTGAGCCGCACGCATTCGGACAGCAAGGGCGAGGCAGCAGCGACTATCGGGTTGGTGGTGATTGGCAGGAGGTTGAACGGTCGTTCGGCATAGAACAAGCGTTCGGACAACTGTTCAAAAGAAGGCGGCGCACTGAAATCCGTCAGTGGCTCCTCAGGCGATGCCTGTTCCAGGCGACTCAGGATCACTGTTCGGTCATCGCCCGCAACATCCATAGGCTTTGGCATCCCGTTCAATCTCGAATCGCCCACAGCTTCAGTTCAAGGCCCGGCAGTTCACCGGAGACGTGAAAGGCGATACCGCCGCTTTTCACCAATTCAGCTTGTTCGTCGCTTGAAAGCGTTAGGGCAAAGTAGGTTTTGCCGGAATGGAAGGCGATTTGCCGGGGCGCAACCGGAAGCGCCTTCACTTTGAGGCCGGGCAAATGCAGGTTGACCAACTGACGGATAGTCTCCGTCGTGCCCACTTTGAGATGCGCGGGGAGCCGTGTGCGCAGCTCTTCAGAATCGCATTGCGCACTGGCGGCCAGCACAAAGGTAGCTGAACTCAGCAAGGTTTTGTCTGGTAGCTGGGCAACTTGAATGTTGTACTGGCGCGGGTCCAACGGCAGTTCAATCGCGTGTTGTTCCAGCACCATCGACAGCACAGTGCGAGCTTCTTTCATCAGCGCGCGAAAAGACAAGCCTTGATCGCTGTGCAAGTACTGGCCTTCCAGCTGCGGCCGCTTGGTTTCGCTGGCAAAGGTGGCCAGTTCCCCCAACAAACTCAGCAGATCGCGGTAAATTTGCTCGGGATGGACCAACTCCATATTCAGGTAATGGCGCAACATCGGCTCATAGCGGTTGATCAGTTGAAGCATCATGAAATCACCTACTTCCGCGCCGCCCACTTTGCCCGACGCGCGCATCCGTTCGGCGAGCGTATCGCCCCGATGCCCCAGCAAGCCGATCACTTCTTTCAGGCAGGTCAATAGGTAGCTGGACGAGCGGAAATTGACATAGGTCGGGCTGAATTCGGTTGCCAGCGTAATCTGTCCGCTAGAGGATGAATTGATGATTTCACAGACTTTGAGCTTGATGTACACCTGATCGGCCTGTTGCTCACCCAGCAGCAGGCGAAAATCAGGGCTACCGCAAACAACCGCGCTGGAGAGATTCGCGCCCGCGTTAGAGTCCGTCACTTCCTCATCGAAGGCGATGTACCGAGCCAATACATCGTGTTGATCCCGACGGCGACTTTCGATGTGATTGCCGGTGGTCAACGGAAGCGCCAAATACACCAGGGTGCTGCCGGTATTGGGTGGCACATCCAAGCCCAAAGGGTCGCGTCCCGTGCCTAATTCGAACACCGTGCCATCAGGAAAAACGCCACTGGCTTTACTCACCACCAACTTGCCCGTCTTTAAAAACTGCTCGTCGATGTCCAGTTCAAAAAAACCCCAGGCATAACTGCCCAAGCGCTGGGTCCGCACCTTAAATTGATGATCGTAATAGCGATCGTTCTGTTGAAGGTGCTGTGGACGCAACAGCATGCCTTCCTGCCACAGTACTTTATGTCGGCTCATGAATATCTCCTTTGAATCGGATCGCCTTCCAATTTGACGTCGTGAATATGTTGATCACGTTTTTACAGGACTGCTGTCCTTCGCTTGGTTAGTCTCGTCATGCAAATCTTCCGACGAAGGCTTACCCAACGGACGGTAATCCTTGTCGCTGGATTTGTAATTGCCGGAACAGCCTGACAACGCCATTATCAGGATTAATACCGTGAATGATCGGAAGTGTTTTTTCATCTAACTAGAGTATCTTCTGAAAATTGAAAGCACGGTGCCTGCACATACATCACTTTTATTTGCCCACGCCGCAACACTTTAGATAGCGCTTTCGCAAGCCAATCAAATTGATATGCACACCGGATCGAGGCAGGCATTTTTTTTGGCGCCGCCATTAGTCTTTTGGACTCTCACAAACACGAACGGCAAAATAGTGTTTCCTTCCCGCCAACGTCGCCACTTGCTGTTCCTGACTCAATACCAACCGGTCGTGCATGAAATAGGTAAACAGGTCGATGGTCGTAGCGTCTAATGCGGAGACAGGTTGAGTTGTCCACTCCTGTAACAATTGCTGTTGAATTAGGAATAACTCTCGGTTTCTTCCCGTAGACTCTACGCCATCCAGATTATGGCGATTACGCAATACGGCGGCCTCCTCAGCGACTTCCTTCAGCCACCCCAACTTTTGTTGTAGCGTGTCACGCTCCTGACGAACCTCCTTTGTGCGTTGCAGTCGTTCTTCACGGTGTGCGCTGCTTTCATGGGGACGTCCCAGCAAGCCACTGATCGTATTGCTGTCAAACTGGCTGGCGTGCAGACGATCGTCTTCTTCGTTCAATGCTTTCAGCGCAACGCTATACGCTTGCCATAAGTGAGCCAACCATCGAATGTACAGGCGCATATGTACGGTAAAACCTTTATCGCCCGGCGCATGCTGGCCACTGCTGCGCAGATAATGCTTGACCAAGGCTTCCGCACCGCGTTGATTAATTTGGTCCTTAAACTTGAAAAGTTCGGCGGTATCAGGATCGACTTTTTGTAGGCTCTCAAGCTGCGGAAACGGTACGCCCGCTTTGTAGGCACTGCGATACATCTTGTGCAAACAAACGAGTGCTAGATCGGCACTTAACTTTTGTTCTCCAGCGGCGAGGCCACCTCCGATGTCTTCGCTGACACCGGGCATTAATACTTCGCTCCAGCCGCGTCGCTGACCACCCAGCAGCCGAACTTTGCGATAAAAGCGCCGTTCGTGGGCAGCGATCAAATGCAGGACCGCCTGAACCTGTTGTGGCACAAATCCTTTATCATCCAGCTTGTCTGGCAGATAAAGTTCGTCAATCGGTTCATTTGCGGAACTACGGTCAACCGCATCAAATAAACCAGCGAAGACCAGTTGCAACTCGACGCCCGGAACAGGTTTTTTGAGCAATTCGCGTAAAAAGGCTCGCGCGAAAGTAGCGCCCAAGTCAAACCCGAACACCGAAACTTTAATGGTACGCAGCACGGTATCACTGGATTGTTTTACTTTTTCACACTCCTGGCGAAAACGGGCCAACGCATCAATTAAGCGTGTATCGGTGCCGCTGTTAACCGCCACGCCAAACCACTTTGAATCCCGTAATGCGGGAACAGCTTCCACGCCAGTCAATAACAATATTTTGATAGCGTCGGTTGCAGTGTTGCGCCCCAGAGCTTTAGCTCCTTTTAAAGGCTGACTGCGGATCTCATTTATATCCCGTTGGAAATTCTCCCACCATTTATCGACACTCCTGGCTTTCAAGACAGATTTTGCCGCTTGCATCTGAACCGTGCCCTGCACAGCTTCTGCAGTGGCTCTGATGGCCGTAGTCGTCGCGCCAGCAACAATGTTGCTCATGGGGGCATCATACGGAGCGCCCAAGCCGGAAACATATATAGAACGGTAAGAGTTGAAGGTGTCATCCTTTAGAGGGTCCGGATAAGCCGTAAACAGACGCCCGACGTTACTCACTTGGTTTACTGCATTCTTTCCAACACTACATCCAAATCCGTCGAAGAATACGCCAAAATGCAATGTACGACCACAAGGCGGATTGCCAGTACCGCCTTCCGGAACTGTGCTGCTCGCGCACAGGGCCTGTGCTTTTTCTACCGTGTCTAAGTTCATGGGGTGTCCTGGTTCAGTCGGGCCGGTTTGTGCGATGAGGCGTCATTTTCGTAAGGGCTATAATGGTCCGCGCTCCAGGCCACGCGTACTTGGTCATTAGGGAGAAAGTGCACATGCAGCGTGTCGTCCTGTCGCTGTCGGGGCGGATTGGGAATCAATAGTTCGACTGGTTCCTGTTTTAGTCCCTGATTAACTTGTTCATATGTACGGCCTTTGATCCAGGCCACCTCCAGTTGATCGCCGACGATTGACGAGCAACAGGTAATCTTTCCTCCGCCGTTAGCGGAGGCATTTCCGCCCCAACTGCCGTTCACCCAATAACTAAAAATCGGTCGATCGGTATGGTTATGGCTGTAAAGTGCTGCGCCTTGTGGCGTGAAGTAAGTCCAAAGCAAGGAACCGCCTACTGCCGTTAACGTCACCCCGAACAGCGTCCATTGCACACTCGAAGGGAGGGTGCGAAATACCATTGAAAACAAACTCATTCGAAACTGGCCTCTAGCGCGGTTGCCAACGCACGACCCAGTCCGTACTGGTGCTGTTGCACCAACCGCATGTCCTCCCGCCAAATGGAGTCCTCACTCGGTGGTTTACCTTCCAACAGACGTATCGTCGCAAGCAACGTACGGCCGCAAGGGAGATTGCCAGTACCGCCTTCCGGAACTGTGCTGCTCGCGCACAGGGCCTGTGCTTTTTCTACTGTGTCTAAGTTCATGGGGTGTCCTTGTTCAGTCGGGCTGCTTTGCCGGATGAGGCGTTATTTTCGTAAGGGCTGTAATGGTCGGAGCTCCAGGCCACACGTATCTGGTCATTAGGAAAAAAATGCACATGCAGCGTGTCGTCCTGTCGCTCTCGGGGCGGATTGGGAATCAACAATTCGTGCCGTTCCTCTTTGAGCCCTTCTCGAGCTTGTTGGCCCGTCCTGCTCTTAATCCAGACCACCCGCAGTTGATCGCCGACGATTGACGAGCAACAGGTAATCCCACCGCCGCCATGGGCGCCAGCATCCCCTCCCCCTTTGCCGTTGACCCAATAGCTGAAAATCGGTCGTTCGGTGTGGTTATGGCTGTAAAGTGCTGCGCCTTGTGGCGTGAAGTAAATCCAAAGCAAGGAGCCGCCCACTGCGGTTAACGTCACCCCGAACAGCGCCCATTGCACACTCGAAGGGAGGGTGCGAAATGCCATTGAAAACAGACTCATTCGGAACGGGCCTCGAGTACTGTTTCCAATGCACGCCCCAGTTCGTAATGTTGCTCTTCCACCAACCGCATGGCCTCCGGCCAAATCGGATCCTCATTCGGCGGTTTACCTTCCAGCAGATGTATCGTGGCAAACAGGGAGATGTCATCCGGATGCTTGAGACCACTTTTACGAGCACCGTCTAACGCCCCTTCGACTTGTTTGAGGCGTTCATCATGGTCGGCAGAGGTGAATACTTCCGGTGCCTGTTCAAGCAGGGTTTTCAGTAGCGCAGACGCCTGAGGATCTGCACCCAGCTCTTGGATCAGCGCACTGTCCAATTCAATGGGCGTGTAATCGGGCAAGGACTTCAACCCCCCACCCGAAAATGAAACTGGGCCGTGAGCACTGTCATAGACGGTCCAGCGATTAATAGGGCCAAACAACCAGCTCTGCCAAGGGTGTTCCGAGTGCGCATGAAGCACGCTCAGAACATGCGGAACATAGCTGCGCAACAGTACGGTTTTTCCATTGTTGTCCTGCGCGAGCAGTGCATCACTTAAGTGTTGTGCAAGCTCTGCCAGCGGCAAGTAACTGGTGAGATGTCCGTGTATCGCAGTCTTCCCCAAGTCCTGCTGAAGACGCGTGAACTCAATATCTGGTTGCTCGCCTAAAGCCACTAACCAAGGGCCCTCTTCACGCAAATGGGCAAACTCTTCCTGGCTCATCAACGCAAGGCGTGGAAGAGCGTAACGCGCCCAATAGGATCGCTCTTGGGGGCCGATGGTGGGCTGTTCAACAATTGCATAGTGGTACTCAGGCGTGCTGACGTCCGCAGGCAATTGATCCTTGGTTTCAACGACAATAGACATATTATTCTCCCCCTAAAAATGGTTGGCGTTCACGCATAGCTTTGCGCCAGCATTCAACACAGATTTTCTTCGGCGCTTGCAGACGAGGAACCTGAGCAAGCAGCGAGGGGGCATCGCCCGTTTCAATCACACGACTACTAAAAATCCCACCGCCCGTGATATGAATGTGCTCTCCACCGGCCTTGAGGGTCAGGCTGGAAGCCGCCTCAAAAATAATGTTGGCGCCGGACTTGATATGAACGTTGTTCCCCACTTGATAAACCAGCGTCTGGGCAACGTTTAGAAAATCATTACTCTCCAGCTGTGCGATCCGGTCCTTGTTGACGGTGGTTCGGCTTTCGTTGGCCACGTCGAGCTGGTAGTCGTGTTGTACGTATTGCTCCAAGTCACGCTCGGCGCGCAGATAAATCTTTTCCGCCCCTTGCCGATCCTCCACATGCAGTTCGTTATACCCGCCACTGCCCTGGGTGCTTTGGCTACGAAAGACCGTCCGAGTCTTGTGCTCAGGCAACGGATAAGGCACCGGTGTTTCCGCATGGTGCAAACAGGCCGTCACGAAAGGTTGATCTGGATCACCTTGAAGAAAACTGACCTCCACCTCCATGCCGACACGCGGAATGGTGACGCTGCCGTAGTGCAGTCCCGCCCAGTTGGAGGCCACCCGCAGCCAACAACTACTTTGGTCATTTTGCTCGCGTCGGTCCCATGGAAAGCAAATTTTGACCCGCCCAAAGCGGTCGCAATGTATTTCTTCGCCCACAGGCCCCACGACTTTGGCGGTTTGGCTGCCCGACATCCGAGGTTTAAGGTGAGTCAGCGCAGGCCGATAAGGTGTCTCCCATGGGGTGGCCTCGAAAGTATTGCGGTAACCCTGGGCTAATTCGCCCTTGCCAACTTCGGGACGTTCAGCCGCGTATTGCTCTAGCACTTGTGGTTGTCGCCCTTCGTGCTCGATAGCGGTGAGCAACCAGAGTGTGTTGCATTCGGCGCGCGGGTGGCCGGTGAGTTCGAGAAAATGCCCGCTGCATAAGGCTGGTTGATCACTGCGGCCTTGGGCGAGTTGGTAATCACTGCGATGACGCTCCAGTACACGGCGTGTGATGTGCTTACCGCGATCCGTATGCGTGTAATGACCCGGAAACGCGTAATCCTCCAGCACTGGCGTAAAGCTACTCGTTGTGTCGCTTTCCAGCGTCAGCCGAGGCTGTTCGAAGTCGTAATCACGGCGACTGACCTGGCTGGTCCGTGCGGCCAACCGCACACTGAAATGTTTGATGACCGGCCTATCGGCGACCATGCCAGCGCCTTGAGCGTAACGGTCGGGCGCCAGCCGCTGGAACACGGTTTGGTCATCGCCAAAGACCAGCAAATGGCTGTTGGCGGAGTGCCGAAAATGAAAATGGATACCCGCTTCTTCGCACAGACGATGGACGAAATGTAGATCTGATTCCGCGAACTGGACGCAGTATTCGCGCTCCGGGTAGACCGTCGGACCGAACTGAAATATCACGTGGGTCTTGTGCAGAATGCCGTGCTCTTTCAACACCTGGGCAAGGATTTGCGGCACCGTCATGTGTTGAAAAATGCGTTGGTTGTAACTGTGCTCCAAATAGCTGAGGCTCGGCACCAGCTCAAGGTGATAGTGCATCAGACTAAAGCCGCACGTGCCCAAGCCGATGGAATAAACACGACCATGAATTCCCACGCCGCCTGGGGCGATCTGCAAGAACGCGGCTTGGTGTAGGAAGCTGTCCAGCTTTAGATTGGGGCGCTCGCTGACCAATTCCACGTTAATGGAAAAGGGCTGATTCATGCCTTCTTTACCCTTGAAGGACAGCACTTTGAAATCGTGCTCGGTGCCCTCGATGAACAGGCTAAATTCTGCGGTATTAGCGGGAGCAAACATGGTCGGGTCTCCGTAATCCAAGACGGTGCATGAGGGGCTTCTGTGCGATGTTCAACGTTGCTAGTGCACCTCGTATTTCGGTTGCCAAGCCGCGCTGGAGAGTGCGCTCAGAAACTTGTTGACGGTGCCGCACGGTGACCGACTTCATCTCGTCCCTCCTGTGTGTTTTTGGCTCGCCAGGGTGACGACACCGTCTGCACGAGCCTTACCCAGCCAACTGGTCCACCCCAGGCGACAAGGATTGTCCGCGCCAATACGCAGCTCACGGATCTCTTCGGGGCGAAGCTCCAGGCGAATGTCGTAATTCAAAGGATCGCGCAAGGTGAAGCGAACCAGCGCGCACAGCGGTTGGTAGTTAACCCCGGTCGGAAGAAAGTCATGAAGCTGCTCCCAGCTCAATTCACGGACATGGATGCGGAATTTTCCGCCTCGATCTCGCACGGAAGTTCCCAATACAAGGCTCTGACTCAGGCGACTGTTGGCGGACCCTAAGCGATTCAGTTGCTCGTCGAGAATGCTCGCTTCTCGCTCCACGCACTGTTCGATCACGAGTGCGCCGTGCTTGAAGTAATACCGCAGGACCGACTCGATGAGGGCGGCCGAATGGGCGCGTAAACTCAGCAGGCCCAAGTACGGCAGCAAGCGTTTCCAATTCAACTCCGGAGCATCACGAATGACTTCGCCGCCCAGACCAATTAACGCAAAGACCTGGTTGGAAAACGGGTCATTGGCACCGCTTTGGAAGCGGGTGTAATAGCGGTACTTTTGCCACGTGGGTAATAGCAGTCGCTGCAAGCGGTCAGCAAACAGGTTCAGGAACTCACGGGTGAGATTACCGTTCCCACTGTCACCCAGCGCTTGGTCACTGTAGAACACCGGCAAAGGGGACCCGGCGCCCATCAGGCTGAGCAGGTTCAGGCGTATGCGGGCGCGTAATTCACCGTATTCTTCAAAGAGCTCCACACGATCGACATCACAGCCAGGAAAGCCAAAGCTTGGGTTCGCCTGAAACTCTATGTGTTCAAACAGCGCCGCATCACCCAGCGTGGGGTGTGCCGACTGGAGATGCTGGAGCACCAGAAACACCGCCTGGAACACGCTGTACTCTCGTGTGTCAAGATTCAGCGGCATTACATCAACGGTTGCAGCCCCATGCGTGGCGTCCATGTATACGTCTCTCCTTGAGTGCTTTTAACGTGCAATTCGTGAAATGAATTAAGGCTGGCGTACAACGCAAAGAACTCGTTGAGGACTGAGGCAAAAAGAAACATGTCACCTTCGCCCAGGGTGCCTTCCGGGTTGATCGTCAATTCGGTACGTACGCCACGGATGGGCAAACCCAGATGCAGGCGGTCAATGTGTACATGCTGGATGTGCTGGAGGCCATTGAGTTGTTGGCGGCTAACGCTTGCGGCCTGTCGGTCGTAATAGCGCGGCAAGTCGTAGGTTTCCAGAATCACCTTCAACGCCTCGACATTGGCCAGCGACAGGTAGTTCAGTGGCATGTTGCTGATCAGCTTCCAGAGAAAGTCCTGATGTAGAGGCGGGGCGTAACTCGGCGTGACGGGGCTGATATTGCGAAAGCTGAGGAAGTCAGGTGTGCCCTCAGCGGGCAGGCAAATCTTCCCCACTCCCAGCTGACACGCCAGGTCCTGATTAGTACACGTCAGCTCAACGGAGACGGTTGAGCCCTGAGTCAGGCTGCCTTGGCTAAAACTCAGGTAGGTTTCAATCTCGCTCCCGAACATCGACGGTTGTTGGCGCACGCTGTAGTGCGGGCGCGCATCAGCGATGCCAAAACTGCGGTCATGCTCGAAGGACTCAAACGGTACGTACTCTTTATAGCCGGCTCCGTCGGGTTTCCAACCGATGACGCGGTCAACGGAAAAGACACCACAGTGGCTGGGATCAAGTTCATCGGGGAGCAGCCGGTATTGCTCTTGTTTGCCATCTAACCGGATAGGCGTCGCTTCATGGCGAAACAGATTCACCACCGGCGTGCAATACAAGCGCACGTTATCCAGGGTTGGGCGGATGTGCTGCACGCCGACTTTGCGAATGTCAAAACGCAGTTCGAATCCCCGCGCGCGCTTGAGCCGTTCAACGGGCTGTCGACTGAGGCGATCCATGCCCTCTAGATCGACGAATAAAAACTTCTCCTGAAAGGCGAAGTATTCCTGAAGATAACGGTAACCGCGAAAGGTGTTGAGCGGATAAGGAATCAGCGCCTGATCTTCGGCAAAGCCCAGCGGATGGACTTGTTCGGTCTCCAGCGCCAACGCTGGCAGCGGTTCCCCGTCTTCATCGCGCAGCGGATGACCAGTGTCGTCCAGCAGCGTCATTTGCAGGCCGTCGAGGTGACGCAACAGGCTCAAATACAGCAGTTGGCTGATGCTGCGATCTCCAGCCAAGTGCAGTCGAAGGCTTTTGAACTGAAGCTCGTCCAGGTGGCGCCCCGGCGGCATTTGCAGACGAAGGCTGAGATAGGCGCCATCCCCTTTGATGGAGTAGTCCAGCGCATCCAGTGTCAGCGGCAACACTTGCGTATCGAATACCGTACGAAAGCGGCAATGAATCCCTTGAATTTTTTCAGAGTTCACCGAGGTGTGGCGCGGAACGTGTACCGCCTGCTTCAGCGGATCGAATTGCAGCATGCTGAACGAGGGCAGTGGGCGCATGTAGTTCGGCCACAGCAGGTGCATCAGTGAATGCGTCAGCTCCGGCAGCTCGTCATCGAGTTTCTGCCGCAAGCGACCGGTAAGAAACGCAAAGCCTTCGAGCAGGCGCTCGACGTCGGGATCGCGACGGCCTTCCCCGAGAAAGGGGGCTAACGCCGGGTTGCGTTCAGCAAAGCGTTTCCCGAGTTGACGCAAGGCGGTCAGCTCACTCTGGTAGTAATGGTTAAACGACATGTGCGGTTATCATCCTTGCGTCATCGAAGTCGTGAGCCCTGTGGAAGGCGTGCACTTCATCACGGTCCACCGTTCAATTATTTTTTGTGACTTTGACCTGGCCGCTTCCATTAATACCGGCTGTAAAGCTCACCTGCCGCTTCAAATCCTCGACCTCTAACAGGCCTTCGATCCTGAAGGTCAAACGCAATTGATCGTCGCCGGGTAACGCCGTGACTCGCACCTGATTCAAGCGCGGTTCGTAGGCTTCAATAAACTGTTCAATGGCCAAGCGCGCCTGACTGAGGGAGTCGTGCAGGCTCAAATTCATGTCATTGAGGTCGGGGAGTCCGTAATCGGGGAGCGTCTGCACGCTGCCTGCGCGGGTACTGAGCATCTTGGCCAAATGCGCTGCGACCGACGCCATGGCGGCATCCTCTCGACTCCAGCCGAGGCGCTTATCTGTTTCACCGCAGAGGCGTTCGAACAGACTACCGTAGCCAGTCATGCGAGGGCTCCGCTTACGCGTTGCTCTGCGAACTCACTAGCCACAGGGATAAGCCGGTCCACAGCAAGCACGGGGGTGTTGGCCGACTGTCGCGGTATCAACCCCGCACGGCACTTGGCATTGGCTTTGACCATGGCTTTACTCCTTGCAGTGGGTCTCGGGTCTATCCGAATCACGCTTTCCGTTACGCCCATTCAACGACTGACCCCATGAGCAAAATACCCGAGGCGCATCAGTGTTTGAGCGGATACTTCTGAATGAAGATAGTTGGTGCGGGCAGCCCATTAATGGAAGTCAATTGCTGTCAGAAATGCTCAAAAGGAGGCTTTCAGCCCCCGCTGACAAATGCTTGGATCCTAAGGGGTACTGTGAAGACGGTGACCCTGTGTATTCGAACATCGCGAATGATCGCTGCGCAAAGGAGCGGCCATTGATGAACTGGATAGACGCGCCGAGCACGACCAAAAAACAGGAGAGGTAAGCACCTCCGGAAAATGCACCAGAGCGCAAATTGACGTTTAAGGTCGTGATGATCGTGGCGCGACCATGCATGACGGATTACGCAGTACGTCTACTGATTGTTTTTCATATCGAGTGATTTCCATCCGCGCTGGGGATAAGGCAACAATGACGCCTTTATTACTGCGCTGGTAGGGATGTGAGTCACCGTGGAAAAACTATTTGCCATGCTTACCCTCGATACCAATCAGCACCAATCAGCCTATCGCCAATGATGGCTCAGCGAGGCGCGACGTGTTGTGTTGTGCGTGATTGCACCACGTACAACACCCAAACAGACCGAACCACGATGACGCTGGCCGTAGTAATGAACCTTAGAAATCCAGCATGACCGAACCGACTCTGAAAACCCTCGAAGGCATGCAGCAACTGGCTTTGTCACGCGGCGGACGCTGCCTATCGGATGCCTATCAGAACCTGTCCACGCGGCTCGCTTGGCGCTGTGCGGAGGGGCATGAATGGCTGGCCGACCCTTACCGCGTTGTCCGTGGAAGCTGGTGCCCAGTGTGTGCCCGCGTGCAACGGCGCCACACCCTGTCGATGGCGCAGCGTATTGCTGGCGAAAGAGGTGGTCTTTGCCTGGCCACTCACTGCAAATCCGGTCGTGCGCCTCTGGAATGGCAGTGCGAGCAGGGGCACCGCTGGCAGACGACGCTGACGAGCATCAAACAGGGCAGTTGGTGTCCGACCTGTGCCCGTTTAGGCAAGCGCGACACCTTGGAGGAGATGCAAGAGATTGCAACTCAACGGGGAGGGCTCTGCTTGTCCGAGAGCTATGTCGACAGCGCCAACGCCCTGCTCTGGGAGTGCGGGCAAGGACATCGCTGGGAAGCGGTGCCGGCCAGCGTCAAACACCGTAGCTGGTGCCCGGTTTGTGCCGTGGCGGCGCGGTGCAACACCTTGGAGCAAGTGCAGGCCGCCGCCCGAAAACTGGGGGGAGAGTGCCTGTCTAAGCACTACGTCAACGGCATCACGCCTCTGACTTGGCGTTGCGCTGAGGGGCACATCTGGGAGGCGCGACCTGCGCGCATTCTGCAAGGTTCGTGGTGTCGCCAGTGTTATCACGACAGCATGCGCAGCGATATTAAAACCATGCAAGCCATGGCCCGCGCACGCGGCGGGCAGTGCCTTTCGGAACGTTATGTCGATTCGCAAACCAAGTTGCAGTGGATGTGCAGCATCGGGCATACCTGGATGGCGATACCTCACTCCATTACACAGGGGCGCTGGTGTCCGCTGTGTTCGTTTCTGTCCAAGTGCCGCAATAACAACAAACGACGCAAGTACTCACAAAGTCGATAATTTTCTCGGCGCGATATTTAAGCAAACGCGCCACCTCCCCCCTTGAGTAACAGTGCCAACCCGCCTGAAAGCTTGGCCGCGAGACTGACATTGTCAATTCTGAGGAAACTCCATGCGTTTGGTTGACATGTTCGTCCCGCGCCCAACCTTCAGGCACGGTCTGCAAACTGCAAAAAAAGAACGAGGGATCACCAGGAGGAACCACTCTTCGCGGCCAACTCCCGCCGGCTGTTAGCCCGCATCGCTTTTATCAGCGATACCGTCCCCACGAGCAATATAATCCCGGCAAACAGAAAGTCGATTTTGTACAACTGAAAGTCGTTCGGCTGCCCCAGCAACACCATTCGCGTCGCCCCAATACTGACCAGTGTGGCGAGAAAATCGATACCCGGCTCGTCGCGATAAAACACATGCAGCATCGGCAGGCAGATTGTCAGCAGCAACAGCAGGACGATCACCTTAAAGGAGCCGTTGCGCTCAATGCTAAACGCGCACTCATTGCTGGCATAAGATTTGTAATCCTCCTCGCGCACCTGTGAGTTTTCCTCGTTGATGTACCCTGCGCGGTTGTATTTTTTTATCGGCGTAAACGTATTCGACATTTCCATACTGGTAGTGATGTGTCTGAACTTTAGGTCGATGCGATCATTGCCCTTGAGGTAATACAGCACCGGGGTGTAGCCGTAGCGGTAGGAGTCAAACGGGAAGTCTGTCATTCGTCCTCGCACACCAATAGCGCGCGGTTCGAGTTCGGCATAGGCACTTTTGTTCGGGGAGGACAGGTTACGACTTAGCGGCAAGATCTTGACCTGCTCAAGAAAATTCGGCGTGCCTGCATACGACCATTGCAACGGCTCCAGACGCAGGCGCAATTCGTTCCGTCCCAAGTCATGCCGATTGAACGTACGTTCGGAAACCACGACAGCGCCGCTGAGCATAAACTCGCCGCGCACATTGTTAGTGATGCGCAACGTCAGGTGATCCTTACCCAGCGCCGCAGCATCGGCGACTGGCGGTGTGCCGCACCATGCCGTACTGCCCACGGAGCCACTTAACCGCCCATCATGGTTTTCCTTGAACACATAAATGTAGCTACCCCACAGGAACAGCATCAACACCAGCGCCATCAACCCTAGGATTTTTTTTCCCGCACTCAAACCAGACTCCGTTATGACTGCCACCCTGATAAGTCGCGAACTATACATGGCGTTTTGTCAAAGAGGCTCGTCCACGAGGTCAATTTGTAGTGAGCTCCGTGGACACGAGATCGAAGCGTTCACCCAGTAAAGAGCGAGCTATTTTCGCTCGTCAAGGTCTAACCAACTCACCCGCGAGTCAGTTCGCACCAGCGATTGCGTGCGACTCGGTAATCATGACCTGCCACTCGAGCCACGCCATAACCGTTACAGCCAGCCCTCGGGGGGATCTTGCGAAACGAATCAATGGAGTCACGACGCACCAGACATGATTGATGAACGCGTATTAACCCAGCATCACCCGCTTCGATATCCCGCAGCGCCGTTTCGCGCTGCAGCAGCCACTCCACACCTGCCGCGTCGCGGGCGGATACATATTTGCAGTCCGACCAGAACACCACGAACAGGACGGAGTCGCACACTTCTAGCGGGGCATACCCGTGCTCGTTTCGGGATTTTTTGTAGCGTTTAAGCTCCATTGTGGCCTCTCTTTGCTTTTCAACTTCCTTCAGCCCTACGCCGCGCATCTGATCAATCGTTTGAGCGTGTATGGCACTCTCGGCCTGTTGTAGGGGGGCGCGACTGTACGGACAGCTGTCTATCCCAAATCCCGACGTCCTTCAGCCATCCATAACGCGGCGGTCTCGACAACATCTATGCTCAACTGCGTTAGACCGCTGGGCACCATCAGCCGCTGACAGGCGCGCGCCAGTTCAATGCTATCGCGCCAGTAGCCCTGACTCACCTGCATAAAACGTTTGGCCGTGGCCCGCTCGACGTTGCCGAACAGCGGTTGCAGCACATAGGCTTGACCTTCATCGATGCGGCGCATGCGCGTCAGGTGCAGTGTCTTGGCGCCAATGCGCGAGGCCAACTGCGCCAGATACACCCCGGTTTGCGGGGTGCGAAACTGTCGGTTCATGATGTCGGTGCCCATCAGCAATAAGGCCATTCCCGCCTCATCGGCGAGAAAACGCAGGCCTTCCAGTTGCGGCCATTTCAGGTGATTGGCTTCATCGACGATCACCAGTCGATTGCGGACTTGCGGGCGCAGGCGAGCAATCTGCGTCGCTGCGCTGCCACCGGACACGTCCAGGCCCAAGGCCATGCATAAATCCAGCATCAGGTTTTTGGTGGTCATGCCCTGATATGCGCAGACCCGCACCGCATTCAGTTGCGTTACCAAGTAATGAGCGATGGTGCTTTTGCCGGTGCCAGGCTTCCCGTCAATTTTACCCACGCGGTTGCTGTCGGCGCTGAGCAGGGTTTGCGCCAGGGTCAACGCCTGTTGCACGGCTTGGGTTTCGATCACCGGGTTCATAGACCACCGTCCGAACGATCTGCTGCCCCTATAACCGATGGCGCGGGCGAATCAAATTCATCCTCGGACGCCTCCTCGCTTCCCCCCCGGACTAAGGCCGTCAATCGGGCATTGGCTGGGGTGGCCCATTGCGAGGCCAGCCGTGAGGGTCGTTGAGCTGGTGGGCGGTTTTGTTGAATATGGTGGGCTTTGACCGCCTGAAGCATGCTGTTCATGCTGGCGGTCAATTCGATGCGGTGTCCCTGTGGACTCTCCGGTCTAGGGTCGGCCAGTTCGGTACGCCGCTGCATGGCCTGTTCCAGATCCAGACGCACGGTATTACTGCGCAATTCTCGTAGGTGGCGTTTCAGCACCTTAGCCCGCCTGGCTTGTTCGCGGGCGCCCTCACCGCCAAAAAAGGCAAACGACTGGGCCGGTTGCGCGGCGCAGATCAATTGATTGCGCTCATCAAAGACAAACACATAACGCTCGTCCCACTTGGCAAAACGAATGCACAGCCTTTCACCGGCCCGCGCGATCAGCGCGTCATCGAAATAAGTCTGGCCATTCCAGCTGACATACCCGCCAGCCTGAATCAGGCGCGTCTCCTCGCTGGAAAAGGCGACGCGCAAGGCCAGGGGATCCACCTGCGGGGCTCCATCCCAGCCCGCGCTAATGGCGGCACTCAGGGCTTGATTAGGGCTGCCGCCCTGCAAGTGGCGGCTGCGCGGTTGAGCTCGTGCGTGGTAATAGGCCAGAGCCTGATCAAACGATTGGTGAAAGGCCTCCCAATCACCGGGATAGGCGTGCGGTGCACGGCCAACGTTGTGGGTCTTCTGGCGCATGCGATTACCGCCAATCCAGCCCGGCAGCATGGACAGTACCTGTTGTTCAAGGACCGCAAAAATGCCTTCGATGGGTTTGGCTTGTGCATTGTAGGGCCGGGCTCGGACGACCGGATTCAGGCGGGTATCCAGTGCCGCCCCGGTTAACCGGCTTAATTGTGCAAAACCGCTCATCATGTCTTGCCAACCGTATTCGGCACCGTTGTCCAGGTACAGTTGGCGCGGCAAACCCCAAGCGCTGCACATGGCGGCAAACGACTGAGCGACGTGCACCTGTTTGACCCCTTCGCCTTTTTCCAGCTGAATCAGGGTCACGTGCAAGCGTTGGGTGGCCACGTCCAGCCAGGCAATCGCTCGTGGCATCACCGCCGTGCCATCGGCGCGGGTCAGCTTGATATCAATGGGGTGGACATCGCCCACGACAATGTCCATCGGCTGCAGTCCTTCACGGTGCCGGCGAATGCGCGGCACCCGCGTATCGAAAAACAACCGGGCATCTTTGTCGTGCATCGCCAGCAACGCATAACGGCGAAAGTGTTCGACGTAGTGACGACTCAGTTGGCACTGCGCCAGCGTCACGTCAGACCAGCCGGCAGCCACGGACAAGTCAAACAACACCGCGCTGCCTAATTCAGCCACGGTGCGATAGCCCGGTGCACCGGCGGCCCATAACGAACGCACCTGCTCGGCCAGTTGTTCGGCGATTAGGGCTTGAGCCTCGGTTGCCAATGGGCAGGCGCTTTCCCACTCACGGGTGATGCCAACCAACTTACGACCGACGTCGCTGCGCGGGCGACGCATCAAGGCGGTCAGACCTTGGGCTTCGTAGCGGGCCACCCAGTGGTAAAGGCTGTCGAGACTGACGCGGCGGCGTCGACCGTCGGGGCTGGCATGCGCACTCAGGGACAACAGGCGCAGCTGCTCGCCACGGGCGCGCGAGTGTTTAGGGTAGGCCAAGGCCGGTTGAATCAGTTGCCACTTCCACAAGGCCACATCTCGGTGCTGGGAGGCTTGGCGATCCCATGCGAGGGGGCCACTGTTCAGGGGAAGGTGATGAGAAAACGGTGTCCCCCGCGCGCTGGATGTCGACGCGGTGGAGAGGTCTGGGGCGAACAATTCGGCGGGCAGGCTGGCGGCGTGGACTTCGTAGAGGACGTTTGTCTGGCCATCCAAAGTCGGTGCGGCACGCACGTGCAGCCTACTGCCACGCCAAGGTTGACCGAGGGCGGATTGGGCGAGGATTTGCTGGGTTTGAGATTCGGGGAGGTTGGCGAGCGATGCGAATGCGGCAGCGTTCAGCCATAACTGAGAGGTCTCGCAAACAGGCGAAGAAAAAAAGGGTGACGTATAGGGGGAAACAATGGCCGTCGACATGGCGGGCATGGTGGAACTCCTGAACCAGTTGAGTTCGCCATTTCCGCTGCAAAACGAAAGGTGGCGGACTGTACGCAGGTTTGCAGACCGGGTTCAGGAACCGGTAGGCCGAAGCCTCCTGCGCACAGCTCGCCATAAAGCGAGCACAAAAAAACCGCTTGCGCGGTATTGTGCGCCTGAACAATTTCGGGCTGCAAAACCCGTATCGCAGGATTGACTGCGATGAGCGCAATTTAGCCCGATCTTTGAAATGGGTGCAAGCGTGATTTCAAAACAAGCTGGGTGTGGACGGTGGGGTGAGATTTCGCTTTGCCGTGACGCCGAACTAGCGTCACGTCGCGAGTTATACGTGGGGGCACATTGACGTACCTAATCGTCCTTTCAGGCGAACTTCAGCGACCAATAGAAGCTAGAGCTGGGAATAGCCGCAGGCCGATGGATGGCCTTCACTGAGTTAAGGCGTGATGATGCCCCCCGAACAGTCCTGGCGTCGTCAGCCATAACTGACAGAACAACAAGCCTGTTTACTAAATTTCCACGACCATTCTAATTACTGACTTCATTCTCCGATGCAGAGGGATTTTCATATGCCTCCCATGGAGGCACATCGTAGAACACCGCTTGTCCCACAAGCGCAGTGAGAGGGGCGCCGTCCACCAACGACGCATCCGAAGTACTCGGTTGTCGCCGACTCCGTAAACCCAGCTAAACGAGACCGTCTTCACGATTTTGCATAGCTGGAGGCACTATTGGTATTTCGGCACCTTGCCAGCCTCATCACTGACCGTTGGCCATGAATAAAGCCCCCTTCGTGCTCGCCAAGATTCGGCAAGACTCGACAAGTCTCACTTGCCCCCTCCCTAACCCAATAAACGATCTCATTGCACTTCACCCCGCCTCATTGCACTCCACCCCACTTAATTCTCACCGATTTGGGTTTTACCTACGACCAAATTCGAGAAAAGAAAGATCCCAGCTAACCGGCGCATGGGCCGGTTTATTTTTGTCTGGGATTTGCGGTGTCTGGGATGGCTCCATCGCTGGCAAGCCAGCTCCCACAATGATCTATGGCGTTCACAAAACCTGTGGGAGCTGGCTTGCCAGCGATAGGGCCATCAGCCCCAGCAAAAATCCATCAGACCGTCGCAAATCGCTTATCCAGATAATCAATAATCGCCTTGGACTCATACATCCAGGTCGTCTGCCCATTCTCTTCAATGCGCAGACACGGCACTTTGATCCGGCCACCCTGTTCCAGCAGCGTCTGGCGATCCTGCTCATTGTTCTTCGCGTCCTTCAGCGCCACCGGCACATTCAAGCGACGCAAGGTGCGGCGGGTTTTCACGCAGAACGGGCAGGCGTGGAACTGATAAAGAGTCAGGTCGTTGGCAGCTGCATCGACTTGCGCCTGAGCAGCGGCGGGGCGCTGTTTCTTGCCCGGACGGGTGATGAAGTCGACGAAAATAACCAGTTGGCCGAGGCCGACACGAAGCGCTTTGACGAACACGTTGAAAGCCTCACGGTGCAGATTGAGAAAGGCGCGCAGCTTACCCGATTTTTCACGGGCGAAAAAAAACCGGCGATCAACGCCGGTTTTTTTGTGTGACGAGTTACTTGATCAGGCTGAGGAATTCGCTGCGGGTGGCGGCGTTTTCCCGGAACTCACCGAGCATCACCGAAGTGATCATCGACGAATTCTGCTTCTCGACACCGCGCATCATCATGCACATGTGCTTGGCCTCGATCACCACGGCAACGCCCAGCGCACCGGTAACTTGCTGCACCGCGTCGGCGATCTGGCGGCTGAGGTTTTCCTGAATCTGCAGGCGACGGGCGTACATGTCGACGATGCGCGCAACCTTCGACAGGCCCAGCACTTTGCCGCTCGGGATATACGCGACATGTGCCTTGCCGATGAACGGCAGCAGGTGGTGTTCGCACAACGAGTACAACTCGATGTCCTTGACCAGCACCATTTCACTGTTGTCGGAGCTGAACAGGGCACCGTTGGTGACCTCTTCAAGCGTCTGTTCGTAACCACGGCAGAGGTACTGCATGGCTTTGGCGGCACGCTTTGGCGTGTCGAGCAGGCCATCGCGGGAAACGTCCTCGCCCAATTGGCCGAGAATCGCGGTGTAATTCTGTTCCAGGGACATGAAACTACCTGTGGGGATTTTCGCAAAGGGCAAGGGTACGGGGGCGGACACGACCCTGCAAGTTCGGTGTAACGCGATTATTCGTCGCGACCTTCCATCATGGTGCGTTTGAGCATCACGTACACCGCGCCGGCGCCGCCGTGTTTGGCCTGGCACGAGCAGAAACCCAGCACTTGCGCGTGCTGGCGCAGCCAGGTGTTGACGTGGCTTTTGATCATCGGCCGCTTGCCGTCCAACCGCACAGCCTTGCCGTGGGTGACGCGCACGCAGCGGATTTCGAATTTGGTCGCTTCGGCGAGGAACGCCCAGAGGGTTTCGCGGGCCTTTTCCACGCTCATGCCGTGCAGGTCGAGGCTGCCGTCGAACGGGATCTGACCGACCTTGAGCTTGCGCATCTGACTTTCCTGCACCCCGTCGCGGGCCCACATCAGCTCGTCTTCCGGGCCGACGTCGATCACGAACTGATCGGACAGACCGTCAATAATGGTGGCATCGGTGCGTACGGTAGCCGATTGGCGCAGCTTGGCGATCTGTGCGCGGTCAGCCTTGGGTTTGCCGGTGTCGGCGCGATCGTGCTTGATCGGCTTGACGCCGCGCAGCTCGTTTTTGAACAGAGAAAAATCGTCGTCTTGCATGTCAGCCTCCGCGAAGGGCGGCCAGTTTACCCAAGTCGAAACAAAACGGCCCGGCAAAAAGCCAGGCCGTCGATCAGTCGTGTTTTTTCATCAGGTGTGGGGACATGTTCAGTTCCCTCGATTGCCGTGCGCGACGGCGGCAGCGACGCCACAGGGCGACACCGAAATACAGAAACAGCAAACCGACCGCCAGAATGATCGCCGAGCCCATGGGCGTGGCGTTCAAGTCACCGAGCGCCGGCGGGCGTCCCAGCAGGCTGGCAGCACCGGCCATCGCCAGCAGCACGCCGAACGTCGCCAGAATGGCGGCGAACGCAGCGCCGAAGCGAAAACGCCAGTTACTTTGGCCTTTGGGCCGCAAGCGGCGTGCGTCAAATCCATCGGATAACTTCATTCCGACCTTCCTCAATGGTATCGGCCCTTCGACCGGGAGTTGACCGGGTTGTTCCTGAGGCTATGGCATTTGCGGCAAATGAGAGGCTTTTGCGGATGAGCGGCGGCATGAACCGCTCATCAAGCGGCGATCAGATCAGATCTTGAGTCAGCGCGAGCGTGGCGAAGTTGTCGGCCATGATCGCCATTTCGGCTTCCTGTACCCGCTCGGCGCTGAGTACGCGGCCCTTGAACGGCAAGTCACGAGTGGCGCAGGCGTCTTCTACCAACGTGCAGCGGAAACCCAGGTTCTTCGCTGCACGCACGGTGGTGCTGACGCTGGAATGGCTCATGAAGCCGCAAACGATCAGGTCCAGCGAGCCAAGGTTTTGCAGGCGATCAAGCAACTCGGTGCCGTGAAACGCGCTCGGCAACAGTTTGCCGATGATGGTTTCGTCACCCTGTGGTTCGAGGCCGGGGATGAATTCGCCGCGTTCGCCTTGCGGGTCGAACAGGCCTCCGACGGTGCCGAGGTGACGCACGTGCACGATCGGCCGACCGGCTGCACGGGCTGCGGCAACCACTTGTTTGATGTTTGCGACGGCCGCGTCCATGCCGCTCAGGGCCAGCGGACCACTGAGATATTCTTTCTGGGCATCGATGATGACCACGGTCGCATGGCTCAGTGTGGCCGCTGCGTAACCGCGACCGCTGAGTTGAAACATCGTTTTTGGAACGGACATTCTGGGGCTCCTCGGGGTGGGGCTTTTGCGGCATTGTCCTCTGGCTGAGCGCTTCTGTGAATCGCTACCATCGTAGGCGCCGTCGTTATTGGCCTGCAGCCTTGTCAAGTTACACGTTCTGTTCAATAGCTGATAAGAAAAAAAGAACAGTCCTACGGTCGGTCCGGTGTTTTTCCTGCGTCGTCGCGAGGCGTTTTGGCTGGTAGAATCGCCAGTCGTTTTTTCTGGAGTTCTGCCCCGTGATCACTTCCCGTCTTCGTACCCTGCGCGACCACATCCGTTGGGCCGTCAGCCGCTTCCATGGGGAGGATCTGTTTTTCGGCCATGGCACCGACAACGCCTGGGACGAAGCCCGCCAACTGGTGCTGGGCGCTTTGCACTTGCCGTGGGAAATCGCCGACAGCTATCTCGATTGCGCGCTGGAAGACGACGAGCTGGTCAATCTGCAACGCCTGCTCAAACGCCGCATCGAAGAGCGTATTCCGACCGCTTACCTGTTGGGTGAAGCGTGGTTCTGCGGCATGTCGTTCATTGTCGATGAGCGTGTGCTGATTCCACGTTCGCCGATTGGCGAGCTGATCGAAAACCGTTTTGCACCGTGGATCGGCAACGAGCCTGCGCGAATTCTCGACCTGTGCACCGGTTCCGGCTGCATCGGCATCGCTTGCGCCTACGAGTTCCAGAACGCTGAAGTGGTGCTGGCAGACCTGTCGTTCGAAGCTCTGGAGGTGGCCAATCAGAACATTGAGCGTCACGGCGTCGATGAGCGCGTGTACACCGTGCAGGGCGATGGCTTTGATGGGTTGCCGGGTCAGCGTTTCGACCTGATCGTGTCGAACCCGCCTTACGTTGACGCCGAAGATTTCGCCGACATGCCGGACGAGTATCAACACGAACCGGAGTTGGGCCTGGCTTGCGGCGATGACGGTTTGAACCTGGTACGACGGATGCTCGCCGAAGCGGCGGATCATCTGACCGAGAAGGGTTTGTTGATTGTTGAAGTCGGCAATAGCCAGGTGCACGTTGACGCGTTGTACCCGGAAGTCGATTTCGCCTGGCTGGAATTCGCGCGCGGCGGGCATGGCGTGTTCATGCTGACCGCGGAGCAGTGCCGCGATCATCAGGCACTGTTCGCTTCGCGCGTCTAATCCGCTAAAAGCTTCGCGAGCAAGCTCGCTCCCACACTGATCTTTGTCGATCACACCACCCGTGTGGGAGCGAGCTTGCTCGCGAATGGCCGCACCGCGGTCTCAAGCCATCAGCGGTGCGTAGCAATCCAGATCAACAACCCCGCCTGAAACACCGCAAACGCCACCAGACAGGTAATGGTGAAACGCAACCCGGCGTCTTCGCGCTTGAACTTGCTGACCTTGTCTTCCTGCTTCTTCAGCTTCACTTCCTGCTCAGCCAGATTTTGCTCGGCCTGCTGAAGCATCTGCGCCGCTTCAAGAATTTCGACGATCTGCAGCTTTTCGCTGTTCCAGTCACCGAGCAAGTCACCGACCAGCACCTCCTTGACGCTGCCCTTCAAATGCTGGGCATCGGCATAGGCCACTTCAAACCCGTGCACCTTCAGAAAATGATCACGACGCAGACGAGTGTCCTCGTTCAGCGCGTCCTTGTTGTTCAAGTCCATACCGTCGACGGTGTAAGTGGGCCAGCGTTTTTTCGCCCAGTTGATGCCTTGCGCAGCGACGAAACGGCCGATGCCACGGTTCAACGGTTCAATTTGCAAGCCGCTGTCCGGGCCGAAATGCACGCGCTTGGTGGTGTGATCGACCCACACGTCGAGGTGATTCTGTTCTTTACGAACACGCTGGCCGGGGAGTTTGATCGCCATGCGCATCAGGCTTTGCTCTTTACCGTTGCGCTCGGCGTAGCCGAACTCGACAAAGCGCAGTGGCCGCCCGCCGGTGTTGCGATCAGTCTGTAGTGGGGCCAGGCGGAGCATCTTGTGGTGCTCGGCGTGGACGTCCGCCCACGGCAGCTCGACCGCTGGCGGTGCGTCTTTTTCAGCGGTGGTGTCGGGTGAAGTCTGCGTATCAGTCATAACGGCGAGATCCTGTCCAAGCCCTGCTTGTCACCAGCGATTGCGCTGGCGACAAAGGCTTATCGGCCGTTTTCTTCAGGACTGGAGGGCAAATGGCGCTTAACGGGGGCGAAGTCCGTCAATAAAGTTGATGATTTGCGAACCCAGTTCTGCCGCCAGTGGCAAATTCGGGTCCTTGTAGGAGGCCAATTGCCGCTTCATGTCGTTGTGCACGATGCGCAACACATGGTTCATGCCTTCGATCACCACCAGCCTGGCGTCCGGTTTGGCAGCCTTGAGCAGTTTCGCGTCTTCGGTACCGACCTGCATGTCATTGCTGCCCTGAACAATCAGCGCCGGCATCTGCAATTGGGCGAACGCTTTAGCGGGTTCCTGACGAAACAGGGAAATCAGGTAGGGCTGCACGCTTGGACGGAAAATCACCTGGAGTTGCGCCGGTACGTTGTCATCGACGTTTCCAGCGTTGAGGCTGTCGAGCAACTCGTTGCTGCGCAGCATCAGCGGCGGTGGCAGGCTGCGGGCCAGTTGTTCACGAATCACTTGATCGACCGGTCGAGCACTGCCCGACAAGGAAATCACTGCTGCAGCGTCCACCTTTGGCGCGGCGAGGGTGGCGATCAGCGCGCCTTCACTGTGGCCGAGCAGAATCAGTTCACCGAAACGCGGATCAGCCTTGAGTTTCTGCCCCCACGCCACCGCATCGGCCGCGTAGCCCTCGACTGACAAATTGCGCTCATCCGGCGTCGCCGCCAGGCTCGCGGCCACGCCACGTTTGTCGTAACGCACGCTGGCGATGTTGTGTTTGGCCAAGACCCACGCTAGCCGTTTGAGGCTGTCGTTGCGCCCGCCGTCGGGGTTATTGCCGTCACGATCCGTAGGACCTGAGCCGGAAATGATCAGGACAACCGGTACAGGCTTGTCGGATTTTGGCAGCAACAGCGAGCCGAAAAGTTCGCCGCTGCCGGTGTCCAGAGACATCGGGCGCTGTAGGACAGTCGCCTGGGCAAAGCCAGTAAAGAGGGTAAGACTCAAGATCAGAACTCGCAGCATCATCACGCCATCATTCGCCAAGGTGCCGGTTGGACTCACCAACACCGCTAAGGTTCGAGGATGAACTACTCGGTTAGCCTGCGTATACTGGCGCGCATCACGAATTCGGGTTTGATTTCACGGAGCGTCCTGCATGTCCGGCAATACCTACGGCAAGTTGTTCACTGTCACCACCGCTGGCGAAAGCCATGGTCCGGCGTTGGTCGCCATTGTCGACGGCTGCCCGCCGGGCCTGGAGATCTCCGTCGAAGACTTGCAGCGCGACCTCGATCGCCGCAAGCCCGGCACCAGCCGCCACACCACCCAGCGCCAGGAAGCCGACGAAGTCGAAATCCTTTCCGGCGTGTTCGAGGGGCGCACCACCGGTTGCTCGATTGGCCTGCTGATCCGCAACACCGACCAGAAGTCCAAGGACTACTCGGCGATCAAGGATCTGTTCCGCCCGGCCCACGCCGACTACACCTATCACCACAAATACGGCGAGCGCGACTACCGTGGCGGTGGCCGCAGCTCGGCGCGCGAGACCGCGATGCGTGTGGCAGCGGGTGCGATTGCGAAGAAATTCCTCGCCACACAGGGCATCGTCATTCGCGGCTACATGAGCCAGCTTGGCCCGATCGAAATCCCGTTCAAGACCTGGGATTCGGTTGAGGAGAACGCTTTCTTCAGCCCCGACCCGGACAAAGTCCCGGAGCTGGAAGCCTACATGGACCGGTTGCGCCGTGATCAGGACTCGGTCGGCGCGAAGATCACCGTGGTCGCCGAAGGCGTTATGCCGGGTCTGGGCGAGCCAATTTTTGATCGTCTCGACGCCGAACTGGCCCATGCGCTGATGAGCATCAACGCGGTCAAAGGCGTGGAAATCGGCGCCGGTTTCGCCTGCGTTGCCCAGCGCGGCACCGAGCATCGCGATGAACTGACCCCGGAAGGTTTCCTCAGCAATAACGCGGGCGGCATTCTCGGCGGCATCTCGTCTGGCCAGCCGATCATTGCGCATCTGGCACTCAAGCCAACATCGAGCATCACCACCCCGGGCCGTTCTATCGACGTCCACGGCAACCCGGTCGACGTGATCACCAAGGGCCGTCACGACCCTTGCGTGGGCATCCGCGCGACGCCGATTGCCGAGGCGATGATGGCCATCGTGCTGATGGATCACCTGTTGCGTCACCGTGGGCAGAACGCCGATGTACGCGTGAGCACCCCGGTGCTGGGTCAGCTTTGATGGCAGATATTAAAGCCGCCGCGGCTTGACTGGCGTGGCGGCGGTTCCTTACTGGCGACTGTCCAGTTTTTATCTATTTTATTTCGCCTTGCTCGGTTCGACGGCGCCGTTTCTGGCGCTGTACTTCGATCACCTCGGATTCAGCGCCGCGCGCATCGGCGAACTGGTGGCGATCCCGATGTTGATGCGCTGTGTGGCGCCGAACATCTGGGGCTGGCTGGGCGACTACACCGGCAAACGTCTGGCCATCGTGCGTTTCGGCGCGGTGTGCACGTTGCTGACCTTCTCGTTGATTTTCGTCAGCAAGAGCTACGCCTGGCTAGCGATGGTCATGGCGCTGCATGCGTTCTTCTGGCACGCGGTGTTACCGCAGTTCGAAGTCATCACGCTGGCGCATTTACACGGCCAGACCTCGCGTTACAGTCAGATCCGCCTGTGGGGCTCGATCGGTTTCATCATCACCGTGGTTGCTTTGGGGCGCCTGTTCGAATGGCTCAGCCTCGATATCTATCCGGCGGCGCTGGTGTTGATCATGGCCGGCATCGTCATCAGCAGTTTGTGGGTACCGAACGCGCAACCGGCGCAGGGCAACCGAACGAGTGGGGAGGGCTTTCTCAAGCAATTGCGCAGCCCCGGCGTGCTGGCGTTTTACGGTTGCGTTGCGCTGATGCAAATGAGCCATGGCCCGTATTACACGTTTTTGACGTTGCACCTGGAAAAACTCGGCTACACACGCGGCGTGATCGGCATGCTCTGGGCCGTGGGTGTGGTCGCCGAAGTGCTGATGTTCATGGCCATGAGCCGGATTCTGGCGCGGTTCTCGGTGCGCCGGGTGCTGCTGGCCAGTTTTCTGCTGGCGGCGCTGCGCTGGTTACTGCTAGGTTCGTTCGCCGAGTTTCTCTGGGTGCTGCTGTTCGCGCAGGTTCTGCACGCGGCGACCTTCGGCAGCTTTCACGCCGCTGCCATTCAGTTCGTGCAACGTAGCTTCGGTGCGCGTCAACAGGGGCAGGGCCAGGCGCTGTATGCGGCACTGGCCGGCACCGGCGGTGCGCTGGGCGCGTTGTATTCCGGCTACAGCTGGAATGCCCTCGGCGCAACATTGACCTTTAGTATTGCCAGTCTCGCGGCGCTCGCTGCTGCCGTTATCATTGCCACACGTATGCAAGAGGACAGGCCATGAGCCTTACGCGTGAACAACTCGCCCAGCAAATCGTCGACGCCGGGCGTTTTCTCTATGGTCGCGGCTGGTCGCCGGCCACTAGCAGCAACTATTCAACGCGCCTGTCGGCGAGCGAAGCGTTACTGACCGTGTCCGGCAAGCATAAGGGCCAGTTGGGTCTGGACGATGTGCTCGCCACCGACCTTGCCGGCAACAGCCTGGAGCCGGGCAAAAAACCGTCCGCCGAAACCCTGCTGCACACCCAGCTCTACAGCTGGCGCGCGGAGATCGGTGCGGTGCTGCACACCCATTCGGTGAATGCCACGGTGCTGTCGCGCCTGACGCCGCAAGATTTCATCGAGTTCGAAGATTACGAACTGCAAAAAGCCTTCAGCGGCATCTCGACCCACGAGTCCCGGGTGCGCGTGCCGATTTTCGACAACGATCAGGACATTGCACGCCTCGCCGCCAAGGTGCAGCCTTGGCTCGACGCTAATCCTGATTGCGTCGGTTATCTGATTCGCGGCCACGGACTCTACACCTGGGGCGCGCAGATGAACGACGCGCTGCGCCAGATCGAAGCCTTTGAATTCCTGTTTGAATGCGAGTTGAAAACCCGCAGCGTCATGAACCGCCAAGGCTGACTTCACCCGAAGTCGCCCATTTGCCTGATGAAATGCTGTGCCCGACCGGTCTGCAAGAACCGGACGGCAAGGCCGATACCGAGGAATTGCCCCAATGAGCAGCCTGTCCGTCTATCACGTTTCCAGCCCTGACATTCCGAACAAGGTGCTGACCCATCTCGAAGACATCGCCTCGACGCTGGCCGAGCAGGGCGTGCGTTTCGACCGCTGGCAAGCCACCGCGAAGATCCAGCCCGGCGCTACCCAGGAAGAGGTGATCAGCGCTTACCAGGAGCAGATCGACAAATTGATGACCGAGCGTGGTTACATCACCGTCGACGTCATCAGCCTCAACAGCGACCACCCGCAAAAAGCCGAGCTGCGTGCCAAGTTCCTCGAAGAACACCGCCACGGTGAAGACGAAGTCAGATTCTTCGTCGCTGGCCGTGGGCTGTTTACCCTGCACATCGACGATTACGTGTACGCCGTACTTTGCGAGAAGAATGACCTGATCTCGGTACCCGCCGGCACCAAGCACTGGTTCGACATGGGCGAACATCCGCACTTTGTCGCGATTCGCCTGTTTAACAACCCGGACGGCTGGGTTGCCAATTTTACCGGCGAAGACATCCCCGGCCGATTCCCGCGTCTGGAGGACTGAGCCCATGTCGATCAAAGTCATCCTCACCGACATCGAAGGCACCACCAGCGCGGTCAGTTTCGTCTTCGACGTGCTGTTTCCGTACGCAGCCAAACACCTGCCGGACTTCGTACGCGAGAGCGCTGAGCGTGCCGATGTCGCTGAGCAGCTCGACGCCGTACGCCGCGACAGCAGCGAACCCCGGGCCGACGTTGAACGGGTTGTGGAAATCCTTTTGAGCTGGATTGCCGAAGACCGCAAAGCCACGCCGCTTAAAGCGTTGCAAGGCATGGTCTGGGAACAGGGTTATCAGGCCGGGCAGTTGAAGGGACACGTTTACCCGGATGCTGTTGAAGCACTTCAACGCTGGCACCAGGCGGGTTATCAACTGTTCGTCTACTCGTCTGGCTCAATCCAGGCGCAGAAGCTGATTTTCAGCTGCTCGGAGGCGGGTGATCTGACGCCGCTGTTCAGCGGCTATTTCGACACCACGTCCGGACCGAAACGCGAGGCGCAGTCTTACACGAACATTCAACAGGCGATTGGCGTTGAACCTGCGCAAATATTATTTTTGTCGGACATCGTTGAAGAGCTAGACGCCGCTCTGGTAGCCGGTATGCAGACCTGCGGTCTGGCTCGCGATGGCGGAGAGTTGGCGGGCCACGTAACCGTCGACAGCTTTACCGGAATCGAACCGGAAGCGTTCTGACTGAACAAAAATCCAATGTGGGAGCGAGCTTGCTCGCGAAGGCGGAGTATCAGATAAAAAATTATTCCCTGACACACTGCCTTCGCGAGCAAGCTCGCTCCCACAAGGTTTTGTATGAAACATAAAAAACAGGCCGTGAAGCGAAAGCTTCACGGCCTGTTTTGTTTAACGAGTTCTTAAGCAGTTACAGCGAGTGATACGTCGGCAGGGCAAAGCGCTGTTGGCTTTGCAGCATGGCGATCTGCGGCAACTCGCTGGCCTGTTCGGCCAAGTCACGACGAATCGCGCTGATTGCCCACGACAGTTGGTCACCGGCATGCATTTGCTGATAAGTCAGTGCGCGTTTGAACACCTTGCCGTCGGCGCTGCGCAGGGTCAGCAGAATCCCGCCATCGGGACGCGGGGAGGTGGTGACGTCGAAGTTGGAGAACAGGGAGGTAAATTTTTCTTGGATCAGGCTCATGTTTTTCAGCTCCGTATGCACTTGAATGGCAAGCATGCAGAGGAGGTTGCAGTGATTGTGCCAGCACTGATAAAAAATAAAATGCTTTTAAATCAATGAGTTGTAATTCATAGAATTTTACAGGGTCGTGCAAACTGCATGAATGGCCATCGTGCATCCTGCATTTTGCGGGATCGTTCAGCAATTAACGGAACCAATCGAGCGTTTCTGAATCATCGGCATCGCCGCCGCCCGTGCGGATACAAAACATTGCAAAAACCGCGTGTACAGCCCGAGAAGCGCTGACGTACTTTCAGTCTCGACCCTCGCTCGAATGCGTCGGTTGCATCAGCCCGACAATAAGAAAACATCGGCCACCACGCCAAGGTCGAACGGGGAGCTTCCATGAGTCAAGCGCCAAGCGACACGATTACCTGGGGCATGATGCTCCGCAAGCTGCCGATGATTGCCAGGGCCATTCCACGCGTGGTCAAGGGTATGAAGGTAGCCAACGTCACGGATCCGACGCAAAGCTGTGGCCTTGGCTGGACGTTCGAACAAGCGACTCTGCGCAACCCCGATGGCCCGGCCTTAATGCAGGGCGAGGTATCGCTGAGCTATTCGCAAGTCAACCAGTGGGCCAACCGCATCGCCCACTATCTGAGCGAGCAGGGCATCGGCAAGGGCGATGTGGTCGCGGTGTTCATCGAAAATCGCCCTGAGTTGCTGGTGACGATTCTGGCACTGGCCAAGCTCGGTGCCGTCAGCGCGCTGCTCAATACTTCGCTGACCCGCGACACGCTGATTCACAGCGTGAATCTGGTAGCGCCGGTGGCGATTGTGGTCGGCGAAGAACTCCTCCCGGCGTTTGCAGCGGTGCGCGATCAGGTATCGATTGCGCCGCAGCGTAGCTGGTTTGTCGCCGATCAGGACACCAGCAGCCACCCGGGCATTGCGCCCGAAGGCTACGTCAACCTGATCAGCACCAGTGTCGATGCCTCCAGTGAAAATCCGCTGAGCAGCCAACAGGTGTTTTTCGACGATCCGTGTTTCTACATCTACACCTCCGGCACTACCGGCCTGCCCAAAGCCGGGGTGTTCAAGCACGGTCGCTGGATGCGCAGCTCGACCAGCTTCGGCATGATCGCGCTGAACATGCGCCCCGACGATGTCGTCTACTGCACCTTGCCGCTGTACCACGCCACCGGCCTCTGTGTGTGCTGGGGCTCAGCGATCAACGGTGCATCGGGTTTTGCGATACGCCGTAAATTCAGCGCCAGTCAGTTTTGGGGCGACGTGCGCCGCTATCGCGCGACCACCATTGGTTACGTCGGCGAGTTGTGCCGCTATCTGGTCGATCAACCGGCCAGCGCCGAGGACAGCCGTCACGAGGTGCGCAAGATGATCGGCAACGGCTTGCGCCCCGGCGCCTGGGCCGAATTCAAGACACGCTTTGCCGTCGAGCATATCTGCGAGCTGTATGCGGCGAGCGACGGCAATATCGGTTTCACCAACATTCTCAACTTCGACAACACCATCGGTTTTTCGCTGATGGCTTGGGAACTAGTCGCCTACGACCATGACAGCGGTGAGCCCATCCGCAGTGCTGACGGTTTTATGCGCAAGGTCGGCAAGGGCCAGCAGGGCTTGCTGCTGGCGCGGATCGACGAAAAGGCGCCGCTGGACGGCTACACTGATCCGCAGAAGACCGCCAAGGTTGTGCTGCACGATGTGTTTAGCAAAGGTGATCGCTTTTTCAACACCGGTGATCTGCTGCGCAACATCGGTTTCGGCCACGCACAGTTTGTTGATCGCCTCGGCGATACTTTCCGCTGGAAGGGCGAAAACGTCTCGACCACTGAAGTCGAAAACCTGCTGCTGCAACATCCGCATATTTCCGAGGCGGTGGCGTACGGCGTGGAAATTCACAACACCAATGGGCGCGCCGGCATGGCGGCGATTACCCCGGCCGAATCCCTGGCGACGCTGGATTTCGCCGAGTTGCTGGCATTCGCCCGACAACGCCTGCCTGCCTATGCGGTGCCGTTGTTCCTGCGGGTGAAGGTGAAAATGGAAACCACCGGCACCTTCAAATATCAGAAAACGCGCCTGAAAAACGAAGGCTTTGATCCCGGCCAGACGGGCGCTGACCCGATATTCGCCTGGCTGCCCGGAACGCAGACGTATGTGCTGGTGACTGATGAAGTGTTGGCTGAAATTCATCAGGGCAAATACCGTTATTGATTCTGGCTATGGGCGATTTTCAGAAAAAGGGGGTGACAGCTATCGTCGCGCTCGGGAAACTGTCGGCTTTCCGATTGACCGAAGTGGAGTTGCCCCATGTCCGACCAAAGCCGCCAGATGACCCCTGAAGAAGCTGCCGAATTCACCGAGCAGGTTTTCAACAAGGCGCGCGACGGTGATGCGCTGATGCTCGATCGACTGGTCAGCGCCGGTTTGCCGGTGAACCTGAAAAACAGCAAGGGCGATACTTTGCTGATGCTGGCCAGCTATTACGGCCATGTCGATGCAGTGCAAGTGCTGCTTAAACACAACGCTGACCCCGAGATGCGCAATGGCAACGGCCAGAGCCCGATTGCCGGTGCCGCGTTCAAAGGCGATCTGGCGGTGGTCAAGGCGCTGGTTGAAGCAGGTGCGGAAATTGAAGGCTCGGCCTTTGATGGTCGGACTGCACTGATGATGGCGGCGATGTTCAACCGTGTTGAAATCGTTGATTACCTGATCAGCAAGGGCGCCGACCCGAAAGCCAAGGATGCCAATGGCGTTACTGCGGTCGACGCGGCGCGGACCATGGGCGCCGTCGATACCACGGCGCAGCTGGAAAAACTGCTGGCCTGACGATTGTTAAAAGATCGCAGCCTTCGGCAGCGCCTACATGATTGCGTGCATCGCCGCTGATCTGTGTAGGCGCTGCTGAAGGCTGCGATCTTTTGCTTTGTGCGCTATCCTCCGCGCCCTCAAAATTCATCTTCGCCACAGGATCCGCCTTCATGAAAGCCGCACTCGTCGAACTCATCAGCAAAATCAGCTCCGGCTGCATGGGCGAGGACGAGATCCTGAAAGTGGCCGACGAAGCCGCACAGGCCTACGCCGACGCCGATGCATTTCTGGCTGCCAACCCGGACATCAACTACGACGACACTTTCCCGATCCCGTTGGGCGAGTGGATTGTGGTCGGCAGCCTGCCGGAAACCGTGTTGTTCCAGGCTGACACCTACGTCGACCTGTTCGCTCAGATCGTCGCCTCGTTCGGCCCGACCGTGGACTTCAACCTCAAGCCCAAGCAACTGGCCAAAACCGAAGCGCTGACCGCACTCAACCGCATCCAGGTGCAGATGAGCAGCCTGAACAAGGAGAACGGCGGATACACGCTGATGAACTTCAGCCAGTTGCTTGATGATGAGCTGCAAGTGGTGCTGGTCTATGGCGACGACGTGCCGCGTGTGCTGGAGTTGTGCGCGCAAATCGGCATCGCCGCCGCGCCTTCGCTGGAAGCCTTGAAGGTCGCCGTTCACGTCTGAGCACAATAAAAGGGAACCCTGCGCGCGACCGTCTATCCTAAAAGTGCATGCCACTATTCTGGAGCGACACCATGGGTTCCACGTTCAACGGTCTGATTGGCCTGATCATTCTTGCCCTCGATATCTGGGCAATCATCAATGTGCTGAAAAGCGGCGTCTCCACCGGGATGAAAATCGTCTGGGTGCTGCTGATTATCCTCCTGCCAGTGCTGGGCCTGATCATCTGGGCAATCGCCGGGCCACGGGGCAGCGTCCGGATCTAATCGCACTTCTCACGGCCACTGGCATTCCCTGTGGGAGCGAGCTTGCTCGCGAAAGCGGATTGCCAGTCGACATCCATACTGAGTGACCGGACGCCTTCGCGAGCAAGCTCGCTCCCACAGGGATTGTTTTGTGTTCAGCCGATGAAGTGAGGTTCGACCTGTCATCTTCGGCAACGTAGAATGCGCGCCTTTCCCGGGCAATCGTCCCCACGATAAACGCCCGCGCATTCATCGGAGCACTTGACCATGACCGTCACCAAAACCAGCGAGTACCTGGAAACCCTCTACGAAGGCTACGGCCAGCGTTTTCGCATGGAAAAACTGCTGCACGAAGTGCGCACCGAACACCAGCACCTGGTGATCTTCCAGAACCCGCGCATGGGCCGTGTCATGGCACTCGACGGTGTGATCCAGACCACCGAAGCCGACGAATTTATCTACCACGAGATGCTCACCCACGTACCGATCCTCGCCCATGGCGCCGCCAAGCGCGTGCTGATCATCGGTGGTGGTGACGGTGGCATGCTGCGCGAAGTGACCAAGCACGCGGGCGTCGAGCACATCACCATGGTCGAGATCGACGGCACCGTGGTCGAGATGTGCAAAGAGTTTCTGCCGGAGCATTCCAAGGGCGCTTACGACGATCCACGGCTGAACCTGGTGATCGATGACGGCATGCGTTTCGTCGCCACCACCACTGAAAAATTCGACGTGATCATTTCCGACTCCACCGACCCGATCGGCCCGGGCGAAGTGCTGTTCTCGGAAAACTTCTACCAGGCCTGCCACCGTTGCCTGAACGAAGGCGGCATCCTAGTGACCCAGAACGGCACGCCGTTCATGCAGATCGAAGAAGTCAAAACCACCGCCGGTCGCCTGCGCAGCCTGTTCCCGGACTGGCACTTCTATCAAGCGGCGGTGCCGACCTACATCGGCGGTTCGATGACCTTCGCCTGGGGCTCGACCAACCCTGCGTACCGCAAGCTGAGCCGCGAAACCCTGCAACAGCGTTTCATCGGCAGCGGCATCGTTACCCGCTACTACAACCCGGAAATCCACATCGGTGCGTTCGCACTGCCGCAGTACGTATTGCAGGCGATCAACAAGCCAAGCAACGACTGAGGAATCGATGGGATCCCCTGTGGCGAGGGGATTTAGCGAAACGTCGCACCGCCCCGATCGACTGCGAGGCAGTCGTGAAATCGGCAAACGCGGTTGACCAATCAGACCGCGTTTGTCGGGTTTGGGTGCGCTGCGCGCCCCATCGGGGCGGTGCGACGTTTCGCTAAATTCCCTCACCACAAAAGCCTGCCCCCCCCCCACGGGCTAGATGTCAGTTTTTTCATCCTCGCCCGCTGCAATCCTTTTTGAACGATCAATCTCGCCAAAAGTCGAGATAGAGGTAAGCCCATTTGCGGGTTTGATCGAGGAGGCTCCGATGCAAAAGTGGAAAGTCACTTTCGTGGATGATCATGGTGAATCAGTTGACGAAGTCTTCGAGTGCGAGGAATGCCCGAATCATGAGCACGCCGCCAAACTCATCAAGGAACGGTTCCTGCCTGTCGCCGCCGAGCTGGATCTCAACGATCTGGAAGGGCGTACCCCCGATGCTGCCGTCAAAAGTCTTAAAGCGCAGAACAGTATAGAAATCCTCAGTATCACTCCCGTCTGAAATAATCCTGTCACTTCAATCACCAGGCCTTGGCAGCTGCTCTATCTTGGGGCTACTCTGCAAGTGAGATCAGCGAATGGATCGCTAAGGTCTGGTCTTGTCAGCTACATGCTTGTTTCCCGCAGCAACCACGTTGCCGTAGTACTTTGGCCTGTCAGGCCCGGGGCGGGAATACGGAAAGTCTATCCATCTATCCGAGGGGGACGATTCATGAGCACAGCCTATCAAGAAGACATCAGCAGCAATGTTCTGCGCCGCATGAAAGAAGGCGGTTTCGATTTTTCCCGGTTCCATCCCATCGAGTTCTACGCGATTTTCCCGGACGAGGAGCGGGCGCGCAGGGCAGCAGGCAAATTTCGCGGTGAATCCATCAATGCCCAGGTCAGCGCGCGCGACGACGGCGCGTGGTCTCTGGAATTAAGCAAGGTGATGTACGCAACCTATGACGATATCGGCGATTTCGAGCAGGGCTTTTCCGCTGTGGTCGAGCCGTTGGGCGGCATCATCGAGGGCTGGGGCGTGAAGCAGGAGGTGCGTAGTCGCTACCGTCTGAACTGATCTCTTGCGTGAACGTAAGCAACGGCTGACCTTTGGGTCGGCCGTTGTTGTTTGCGGCGTCCGCAAATTGCTGTGGCAAAACCCTGAAACAAGAATCCAAAGCAAAAAAAAGCCACCGCAGAGGGTGGCTAAAAGGGAAGACCGATAAGGAGAGGAAACCGGTCAGGGTTAACGCGGGGTGGGCTGCCGGGGCAGTCCAGGTCAGTTGAGCTGGCAGCTTCGTGGTGCTGTGAGCGGCGAAGTTTTGCAGCGAATGCGCGGATTATCCGCAGCTGACACCGAGCAGTGAAATCAACTCTGACTATGCTGGTGATAGGCGACTGCACTGCGTCGCAATGAGGCGGGGGCGATCAGGTTGGGGCATTTGCCGCACAGGAATGGTGCGGCGCCTGCGACGTGAATATCCAACCAATTGAAATCAAAGCGTTTATGCCGATGGCACGGGCCTTGCGAAGGCCTGTAGGTCCGGGTGACAAGGAGTACGGCATGATCCGCACCTATTTTGATGAGATGTACGATGCCGGCGGCCAGGTTCGCCCGCATTACCGGGAATTTGCCCGTTGGCTGGCCGACACGCCTGATGAACTGCTGGCGCAACGGCGACGCGAGGCCGATCTGCTGTTCCATCGCGCCGGGATTACCTTCACGCTCTACGGGGACGAGCAGGGCACAGAGCGCCTGATTCCTTTCGACACCATTCCGCGCAGCATTCCTGCCAGCGAATGGCGGATCGTCGAGCGCGGCTGCATCCAGCGGGTCAAGGCGTTGAACATGTTCCTCGCCGACCTCTATCACGAGCAACGCATCATCAAGGCCGGGATCATTCCCGCCGAACAGGTGCTGGCCAACGAGCAGTATCAGTTGGCGATGCAGGGTCTGGATTTGCACCGCGATATCTATTCGCACATTTCTGGCGTCGATCTGGTGCGTGATGGCGACGGCACCTATTACGTGCTCGAAGATAATTTGCGCACCCCGAGCGGCGTGAGCTACATGCTCGAAGACCGCAAAATGATGATGCGCCTGTTCCCGGAGCTGTTCGCCGCCCAGCGCATTGCGCCGATCGACCATTATCCGAACCTGTTGCTCGATACCCTGAAGAGCTCCAGCCCCATCGATAATCCAAGCGTGGTGGTGCTGACGCCGGGGCGCTTCAACAGTGCGTTTTTCGAGCATGCGTTTCTGGCGCGGGAGATGGGTGTTGAACTGGTCGAAGGCGCGGATCTGTTCGTGCGTGACGACAAAGTCTTCATGCGCACCACCGACGGCCCGAAAGCCGTGGATGTGATCTACCGCCGGCTCGACGATGCGTTTCTCGATCCACTGGCCTTCAACCCGGATTCGATGCTCGGTGTGCCGGGGCTGCTGTCGTCCTATCGCTCCGGCAATGTGGTGCTGGCCAACGCGATCGGCACCGGCGTGGCGGATGACAAATCGGTCTACCCGTTTGTCACCGACATGATCCGTTTTTATCTCGATGAAGAACCGATCCTGAAAAACGTGCCGACGTGGCAGTGCCGTAACCCGTCTGAGCTTTCCCACGTGCTGGCCAATCTTCCGGATCTGGTGGTCAAGGAAACCCAGGGCTCCGGCGGTTACGGGATGTTAGTGGGGCCGGCGTCGACGAAGGCGGAAATTGACGCCTTTCGCGAGCGGATCAAGGCCAAACCCCACGCGTATATCGCGCAACCGACGCTGTCGCTGTCGACCTGCCCGACCTTTGTCGAAAACGGCATTGCGCCGCGCCATATCGACCTGCGCCCGTTCGTATTGTCCGGGCGCGAAACCCGGGTCGTACCCGGTGGTTTGACCCGTGTTGCCCTGCGCGAAGGCTCTCTGGTGGTGAATTCCTCCCAGGGTGGCGGAACGAAGGACACCTGGGTGGTCGAGGATTGAAGGAAGCTTGCCATGTTAAGTAGAACTGCCTCGGATCTGTATTGGATGTCGCGTTACCTGGAGCGGGCGGAAAACCTCGCACGGATGCTCGACATCAGTTATTCGCTGTCGCTGATGCCGCAGGACGGTCGCGGTGACGGTCTGCACGAACTGGCGATGCCGCTGTTGATTACTGGCACGCTTGACGATTATCTGGAGCGCCACGGCGAGCTGCATGCCGAACGCCTGCTGCATTTCTTCGCCCTCGATGCGGCCAACCCGGCGAGCATCTACAGTTGCCTCGGTTCCGCGCGGGCCAGTGCGCACGCGGTGCGCGGGCGCATCACTGCGGACATGTGGGAAAACATCAACGCCACATGGCTGGAGATTCGCGGGATCGCCGAGCAGGGCCTCAGCCGTTATGGCATGAGTCGTTTCTGCGAGTGGATCAAGGAGCGTTCGCACCTGTTTCGCGGTGCGTCTTACGGCACGATCATGCGTAACGATGCGTTTCGCTTTATTCGTCTAGGCACCTTTATCGAGCGCGCAGACAACACGCTGCGCCTGCTCGATGCGCGCTACGAAATGGCCGGTGATCAGGCCGAAGCTGTCAGTGACGGCACCGCCCACGCGTATTACCAGTGGAGTGCGTTGCTGCGAGCGTTGTCGTCATTCGAGGCCTACACCGAAATCTATCGCGACGCTCCCGGTGCCCGGCATGTCGCCGAGCTGCTGCTGTTGCGTGCCGACGTACCGCGTTCGCTGCGCGCCTGCACTGAGGAGATCGACCAGATTCTCGCGCAGTTGCCGGGGGCCAACGGTCGACCGGCACAGCGCTTGGCGGCAGAAATGGACGCGCGCTTGCGCTACACCGGCATCAACGAAATTCTCGAGGAAGGCCTGCACGCCTGGCTGACCGAATTCATCCCGCTGGTGCGCCAGTTGGGTAACGCCATTCACAGTTCCTACCTGGAGGCTGCATGAGACTTTCGATTAGCCACGAGACCACCTATCACTACGAAGATCAGGTGCGGGCGAGCATCCAGTACCTGCGCTTGACCCCACACGACAGCGAACGTCAACACGTGCTGAGTTGGCAGCTCGACCTGCCGCGTCCGGTGCGCGCGCAACTCGATCCGTTCGGCAACATCCTGCATGTGCTGACCATGGACGAGCCGCATGAAGCGATCATCATCGGTGCGCGTGGCCAGGTTGATATCGACGAATTGCGCGAGGCCGAACATGAGAGCCAATCGGCGCTGCCATTTTTGCGTTTTACCCGATTGACCGAGGCTGACGAAGCGCTACGTGGGTTTGCGGAAAAATCCTGCAAGCAACGCCGCGACCGCACGGCTTTTATTGATTTGATGCACGGTCTGAATCAGCACATGACGTATACGCCGGGCTCAACTGAAGTCGACACCAGCGCCATCGAGGCCTTCGCCGGACGTGCCGGTGTTTGTCAGGACCACACTCATGCGTTTCTGGCGTGCGCGCGCAGTCTGGGAATTCCGTCGCGCTATGTCTCGGGGTATCTGTACAGCGAAGATTGCGAACACCTGGCCAGCCATGCCTGGGCGGAAGCCTGGCTTGACGACGCCTGGTACAGCTTCGACGTGACCAACCAACTGGCGCGTCCGGAGCGACACCTGAAGTTGGCGGTGGGTCTGGATTATCTGGATGCCTGCCCGGTTCGCGGCATGCGCCGGGGCGGCGGGTGTGAGCAGATGCATGCGAAGGTGTTCGTGTCGCCGACTCCGGTGATTTCTGTCCAACAACAGTAATAGAGCAACAAACTAATCCTTGTGGGAGCGAGCTTGCTCGCGAAGGCGGCATTACATTCAAGATGTATGTAACTGGACGACCGCTTTCGCGAGCAAGCTCGCTCCCACAGTGGGAATTGCATCAAGGATTAACCTTGCGCCCAGCCATGTGCTGCAAATACCCGATCAACATCTGCAAATCCCCATCGGGCAGCACATCAGCAGAAAACCCCGGCATCTTCGCCTGCGGCCACTGGCGCAAGCTCTGCGGATCACGAATGTATCGCTTCAAGAAATCCGCGCCGAAATACTCGGTCGGGCTATACGGAGTATTCAGATCCGGCCCGAACTGCGCATCTCCTGCACCGTTAAAGCGATGACAGGCCAGACAGTTCTTCTGAAACAGCGCGAAACCCTGATTCACCGGGTCATCTGCTTTCAGTGCTGGGTCCGGCAGCAGGGCAGGGAAGCGCTCAGCCACCGGCGCCATGCGCTTGATGCTGGCCACCTCGAATGGCCACTGCTCCGGGCTGATATTGCCAGCCTGCGGATTGGTCCACACCAGATAGAACGGCCCGGCGCTGTGCTTGCCCGCTGACAACGGGGGCCACGGATGTGCGGGGTCTTCAATCGCCAGCCACGCCCGCGCGCCTTGGGTATTGAGCAGCGGCGCCGCTGCCAACTCGGCGGCAAAACCATCCAGCGCTACCGCTTGCAGATGGTCCTCAGGTTTGATTCCGCTCAGCAACGCCGCCACGGGCACGGCGCGATAGGTCATGTCCTTCTTGTAGGACACATCGTTTTTTACCGTGAGGGTTTGCACTTGAGGATGCTTGAGCAGCTCCTCGGTCTGCCAGATGCGGCTGTTTGCGCCCAGCTGTAAATCCAGCTGTGCGGCAGACAAAGGCATGCTTAGCAGCAAGGCGCCAAACACAATGAGCGCTTTCAAATGATCGCCGTCCATGTCGTGAAAAGTGCGCAGAGATTGGCACAGCCACGCTGGCCCGGGTAGCGGGCCAGTCACATTTTCCAGTGGCGATAACGGGTGTCTACCGCTTGAGTCAGCCGATCACCTTGGTCAAATTCGGCAAAATCAACAACAGCGTCGTGGCGAAAAGAATGAGCCCTGCTTGACGAACTTTCGGTTGTTTGAACATGGCTTGACCGCCTTTTTTGTTATTTCCTGATGCCTGCCTGCATATCCATAACGGCAAGCGATGCACTTCCTGTTGAAGAACGCCTGTCTCGGCAAAACCCGACGACCATGACGTACATGTTCTACCTTAGGGCCCGCGTCACGCATGGCTTAGATCCATTTCATATGGGCTTGCAGCTATCAGCGATTAAAAAGGCATGAGGCGCATTGCCAGTTCCGTTGCCGCCCGCTTGCTAGACAACTCGCTGACCTGAACCGGTTCACCCGATGTCTGATGACCGTCCGTCTGAGCGTGTGCGTCAACACCATTGAGCGCTGTGGTCATTGAATCCTTGAGCGCACGGGCCAAGAGTGGGAGCACAAGAATTCACTCACCGCACAGGTTCGAGGACGTCATGACCCAAGCTTTGATTTTCGATGCGTTACGCACGCCGCGCGGCAAAGGCAAGGCCGATGGTGCCCTGCACAGCGTCAAACCGGTGAACCTGATGGCCGGGTTGCTGACTGCGCTGCAACAGCGCACGTCGCTGGACACCAGCCAGGTCGATGACGTGGTGCTGGGCTGCGTCACGCCGATTGGCGATCAAGGCTCGGACATCGCCAAGACCGCGGTGCAAGTGGCCGATTGGGACGTCAGCGTGGCAGGCGTGCAGATCAACCGCTTCTGCGCCTCGGGGCTGGAAGCGGTGAACCTCGGCGCGATGAAAGTGCGTTCGGGGTTCGAAGATCTGGTGGTGGTCGGCGGCGTCGAGTCGATGTCCCGCGTGCCAATGGGCAGCGATGGCGGCGCCTGGGCGCTGGATCCGCAGACAAACCTGCACGGCCACTTCACCCCTCAAGGGGTCGGCGCCGACCTGATCGCCACCCTCGAAGGCTTCAGTCGTCAGGACGTCGATGCCTACGCGCTGCACTCGCAACAGAAAGCCGCGCGGGCGCGGGCCGATGGCTCGTTCAACAAGTCACTGGTGCCGGTGCAGGATCAGAACGGCATCGTCCTGCTTGATCACGATGAGTTCATTCGGGCCGAGTCGACCCTGGAGGGTTTGGGCAAACTCAAGCCGAGTTTCGAAATGATGGGGCAGATGGGCTTCGATGCGACGGCGCTGCGGGTTTACAGCCATGTCGAACGGATCAATCACGTACACACACCTGGCAACAGTTCCGGGATCGTCGATGGCGCGGCGCTGATGCTGATCGGTTCCGAAGCCAAGGGCCGGGCGCTGGGCTTGCAGCCACGGGCGCGGATTGTCGCCACGGCAGTGACCAGCACCGATCCGACCATCATGCTCACCGGCCCCGCGCCAGCCACCCGCAAGGCGCTGGCGAAGGCCGGCCTGCGCGTGGAAGACATCGACTTGTTCGAGGTCAACGAAGCGTTTGCTTCGGTGGTGTTGAAGTTCATCAAGGACATGGCCGTCGATCCAGACAAGGTAAACGTCAACGGCGGCTCCATCGCCATGGGTCATCCGCTCGGCGCCACCGGTTGCGCGATCCTCGGCACCTTGCTCGATGAACTGGAAGCCCGGCGCCTGCGCTATGGCCTGGCGACGCTGTGCGTCGGCGGCGGCATGGGCATTGCCACCATCATCGAACGCCTCTGAGCCCAGAATTCAAGGAACCTTGTTATGAGCGAAGCCATTCGTTACGAAAAAGTTCAGGACGGCATTGTCGTCCTCACCATCGACATGCCGGGCCAGAGCGCCAACACCATGAACGCCGTGTACCGCGAGGCGATGGCCGCCTGCGTCGCTCGTCTTGTGGCTGAAAAAGACAACATTGCCGGGGTCATCATCACGTCCGCGAAGAAGACCTTCTTTGCCGGCGGCGACCTGAATGAGTTGATAAAGGTTGGCAAGCCTGAAGCCAAAGCTTTTTACGACATGGTGCTGACCCTCAAAGCGCAATTGCGCACCCTGGAAACCCTCGGCAAACCGGTGGTCGCGGCCATCAATGGCGCGGCGCTCGGCGGCGGTTGGGAAATCTGTCTGGCCTGCCATCACCGGGTCGCACTGGACGATGCGTCGGTGCAGCTCGGTCTGCCGGAAGTGACTCTCGGCCTGTTGCCGGGCGGTGGCGGAGTGGTGCGCATGGTGCGCATGCTCGGGATTGAGAAGGCGCTGCCGTATTTGCTCGAAGGCAAAAAGGTCCGTCCGCAACAGGCGTTGCAGGCTGGTTTGATCGATGAGTTGGCGGCCGATCGCGATGAACTGCTGGCCAAGGCGCGTGCCTGGATCGTTGCCAATCCGACGGCGGTGCAACGTTGGGATGTGAAGGGTTATCAGATTCCTGGCGGCACGCCGTCGAATCCGAAAGTTGCGCAGATGTTGGCGATTGCGCCGTCGATCCTGCGCACCAAGACCCAAGGCACGTTGCCGGCGCCAGAGAAAATTCTGTGTGCGGCGGTGGAAGGCGCGCAGGTGGATTTCGACACGGCGCACCTGATTGAAACCCGCTACTTCACGGAATTGACCACCGGCCAGATCTCGAAAAATCTGATTGGCACGTTCTGGTTTCAGCTTAACGAAATCAACGCCGGTGGCTCGCGGCCGCAGGGCTTTGCGCCATTTGTTACGCGCAAGGTCGGCGTGCTCGGCGCCGGGATGATGGGCGCGGGGATTGCTTTTGTCAGCGCATCGGCGGGTATCGATGTCGTACTCAAGGACATCAACCTTGCTGCTGCCGAAAAGGGCAAAGCGCATTCGGCGGCGTTGCTGGACAAGAAAGTCTCCCGTGGCCAAATGGATGCGGCGCAGCGTGAGGCAGTGCTGGCGCGGATTCATCCCAGCGAAAACGATGCTGATTTGTCCGGTTGCGATCTGATCATCGAGGCGGTTTTTGAAGATCGCGACCTCAAGGCGAAGGTCTCTTCGGCGGCACAGAAAGTGGTCGGCGCCGACGTGGTGATTGCTTCCAATACCTCGACTTTACCTATCACCGGGCTGGCGACGGCGGTGCCTGATCAAAGCAAATTCATCGGCCTGCATTTCTTCAGCCCGGTGGAAAAAATGCCGCTGGTGGAAATCATCAAAGGCGCGAAAACCAGCGACGAAACCCTTGCTCGCGGGTTCGACTTCGTCCTGCAAATCAAGAAAACGCCGATCGTGGTCAACGACAGTCGCGGATTCTTCACCTCGCGGGTGTTCGGCACGTTCACCAATGAAGGCATCGCCATGCTCGGTGAGGGCGTAAGTGCGCCGATGATCGAAACCGAAGCGCGCAAAGCCGGGATGCCGGTCGGGCCTCTGGCAATCTCCGACGAAGTTTCCCTCAGCCTGATGAGCCATATCCGCAAGCAAACCGCCAAGGACCTACAAGCAGAAGGGAAACCGCTGATTGAGCACCCGGCATTCGCCGTGATTGACTTGCTGCTCAACGAATACAAGCGTCCGGGCAAAGCGGCAGGTGGCGGTTTCTACGAGTACCCGGCTGGCGGCCAGAAACATTTGTGGTCTGAATTGAAGACACACTTCGAGAAGGCTGACGGGCAGATTTCGCCAAAGGACGTGCGTGACAGGTTGCTGTTCGTGCAAGCCATCGAAACCGTGCGCTGTGTGGAGGAGGGCGTGCTCACCTCGACGGCGGATGCCAACGTCGGCTCGATCTTCGGTATCGGTTTTGCGGCATGGACCGGCGGTGCGTTGCAGTTCATCAACCAGTACGGGGTAAAGGATTTTGTCGCCCGCGCGCAGTATCTGGCCGAACAGTATGGCGAGCGTTTCGCGCCGCCAGCGCTGCTGTTGGATAAAGCGGCAAAAGGTGAAATGTTCTAACGGCGAAGAGCATTCCGGGGCTTGCCTTGCCAGGGTGTTTCAAGGCAGGCTCTGGGGTGTTCATTATTCCCATCATGTGTCAGGTATTTTTTATGTCGCTACGCATCTGCATTCTGGAAACCGACATCCTGCGTCCGGAACTGGTCGATCAATATCAGGGTTACGGGCAGATGTTCCAGCGCCTGTTCTCGCAGCAACCGATTGCCGCCGAGTTCACTGTGTACAACGTGATGCAGGGTGAATACCCGAGCGATGACCTGACGTTCGATGCGTATCTGGTCACTGGCAGCAAGGCCGATTCGTTCGGTACCGACCCGTGGATCCAGACCCTCAAGGAATACCTGCTGACCCGTTACGGGCGTGGCGACAAACTGCTCGGCGTGTGCTTCGGTCATCAACTGCTGGCGCTGTTGCTGGGCGGCAAGAGTGAACGCGCCACGCAAGGCTGGGGCGTCGGCACCCACAACTACAAACTGGCGGCCAAGGCACCGTGGATGAGCCCGGTGCGTGAAGAGCTGACGCTGCTGATCAGCCATCAGGATCAGGTAACCGCACTACCGGAAAACGCTACGGTGATCGCTTCCAGTGATTTCTGCCCGTTCGCGGCTTATCACATCAATGACCAAGTGCTGTGCTTTCAGGGACATCCGGAATTCATTCACGACTATTCGCGCGCATTGCTGGAGTTGCGTCAGGAAGCCTTGGGTACGCAGATTTACAGCAAAGGCGTGGCCAGCCTGGAGCTGGAACACCATGGCGCTACGGTCGCGGAATGGATGATGCGGTTTGTGGCGCACAAGCCAGAAACTGTTTAAAGCTAAAAGCATCGCCAGCAGGCTGGCTCCCACAGTGAATCTGCGTTGTTGCACAGACCTATGTGGGAGCCAGCCTGCTGGCGATTATTCCAGACAACTCGGTTCCTGCTACAACCACCCGGATTTCTTGAAACTCGCCCACAAACTCACACACCCCACCGTGATAAAACTCAAAACGCCAAAATAGCCGTAATGCCAGGTCAGCTCCGGCATGTTCTGGAAATTCATCCCGTAAATCCCCGCCACTGCCGTCGGAAACGCCAGAATCGCCGCCCATGCGGCAAACTTGCGCTGCACCACACTCTGCCGTGACGCTTCCAGCAGCACACCAATCTCGATGGTCTGGCTGGCGATGTCGGCCAGTGTGGAGAGGTCTTCCATTTGCCGCGTTACATGGATCTGCACATCGCGGAAATACGGGCGCATGTTCTTGTCGATGAACGGGAAGCTCAGCTTCTGCAATTCCTCGCTGATCTCCACCATCGGCGCCGCATACCGGCGCAGGCGCACCACATCGCGGCGCAGGCCGTGCAGTTTCTGGATGTCGTGTTCGTTCAACGCACTGCACAGCACGTTGCGTTCCAGCTCATCAATCTCGGCGTGGATCGCTTCGCCCACGGGCTGATAGTTTTCGATGACAAAGTCGAGCAGCGCATAAAGTACGAAATCTTCCCCATGCTCCAGCAACAGCGGACGCGCCTCACAGCGTTGGCGGACATGGGCGTAGGACGCCGAGTGGCCGTTGCGCGCGGTAATGATGTAGCCCTTGCCGGCGAAGATATGGGTTTCGATGAACTGCAGAATGCCGTTTTCGCGGATGGGCGAGTAGGTGACGATAAACAAAGCGTCGCCAAAGGTTTCCAGCTTCGGTCGACTGTGTTTTTCCAAGGCATCTTCGATGGCCAATTCGTGCAAGTTGAACTGGCGTTGCAAATTGGACAGCTCCTGAGCGTCCGGCTCTTCCAGGCCGATCCATACAAAATGACCGGTCTTCGCGGCCCAGGCCGCGCCTTCATCAAGGGAAATATTGGTGACTTTCTTACCCTCGCTGTACACCGCAGCAGCAACAACTCGACCCATGGTGGTGATTCACTTCTTCTTGGCTGATAACAGGGAATTCAAGGCCTAAGCTTAGCCGTGTCGCTGCTTGAGAGTCAGTGAAATCTGCACAGTTCACCCGGCAAAAGAAAACCCGCACAGGGCGGGTTTGCTTTTCAGGTGGCTTGCAGTTGCCGATCCATCGTTTCGATGCACTCGCGCATCTGCTCGCGGCATTGCTCAATGAGCATGGGCATGTCGTCCATGGTCAGCCCGGCAGTAGGAATTGCCGGCAACGAGCGTATGAGAATTTCCCCACTGCGCCAACGGTTCAGGCGCATGTGCTTGACGTAGCTGCTGACGCACACTGGAACGATCGGCACACCGGCAGCAATCGCCATCTGGAACGCGCCTTTCTTGAACGCCAGCAGCTCTTCGCCGAGGTTGCGCGTGCCTTCAGGGAATACCCAGATCGAGGTCTTTTCATTCTGCAGAGTATTGGTGGTGGTGAGCATCGACTGGCGCGCTTTCTGCGCGTTCCCACGGTCGATCAACACATTGCCCGCCAGCCAGAACAATTGCCCGAACAGTGGCACCCATTTCAGGCTCTTCTTGCCGATGCACACGGTGCGGCGCGGTACCACGTTGCCGAACACGAACAGATCATAGTTGGACTGGTGGTTGGCGATGATCACGCAACTGTCGGGCTTGTTTATCAAGCTGCTGACGTCGGATTTCACTCGCAGACGCAAAATACACATCGCCGGCAGAGCGTAGAAGCGGGCGCACAGACGGCTGTTGTCAGGATTGAATGGACGACATAACCCGAGGATCACCCCAAGCACACCCGCCAGAATAAAGTGCATGCCCATCAACAACATACGAAACACGAACAGCATTTTCAGGCCCCACCGGCACAAAAGGTGGCGCAGTGTACGGATGTGCACTGTTTTCGGCAATTGCCTCTATAGAGTCCGGAGATAGCCGATGTTTAAGCGCATGTTTCCGATTGGGTTGTCAGACGCGTCCTAGAGCAGCCACGGCTTACTCAACCGAGCGCGCAAGAAAAAGCCCGACACGATGGTCGGGCTTTTCTTTATCGCGTGAGCCGGGCTTAACCCAGATGCTCCTGATCCTGGACGATCGCGTTATCCAGGGTTTCCAGCAGCGCCCTACGCACCTTTAGCTTGGTGTTCTTATGCGCGGTCATGTTGATCTTCTTCAACTGACGCGCGACGGCGAGGGCGGCGCCTTGCAGTTCTTCGGCAGAAACCACCTTGTCGAGGAAACCGGCATCCACAGCGCTCTGCGGATCGAACATCTCGCCGTTGATCACCGAGCGGTGGAACGCTGTGCGACGCAGACGATCACGCGCCAGCTCGATACCGGCGTGGTGCATGGTCATGCCGATCTGTACTTCGTTCAGACCAATGCTGAACGGGCCATCGACACCGATGCGGTAATCGGCAGACAACAGAATGAACGCGCCTTTGGCCACGGCATGACCCGGGCAAGCAACGATCACCGGGAACGGGTGAGAGAGCAAGCGACGGGCCAACGTCGAGCCCGCGGTGACCAGCGCCACGGCTTCTTTCGGGCCGGCGGTCATCACTTTCAGATCATAGCCGCCGGACAAAATGCCTGGCTGACCGGTGATGATCACGATGGCACGATCAGTCACTGCCTGATCCAGCGCCGCGTTGAACGCTGCAATCACGTCCGGGGAAATGGCATTGACCTTGCCGTTGCTCAAGGTCAGGGTCGCGATACCGTCTTCGAGGTGGTAGGAAATCAACTCACTCATGACGCTATTCCTTGTAAGAAAGATGGGCAGACGTTACCCACCACCGCAGGCCAGGTAAAGCGCCGTGACTGACCCGCCAGTCACCGTTTCCCGGTGTAGCCAGCGTGGTGAGCCATTCTGCTTCTATATAGAAGGGAAGCAGTCACCGGAGATTGGCCGGTTTGCCATGGCCCGCCGGGCAGGAAATCCACTTTTTCTCTTAACCGCATGAAAATTCTGAAAAAAGTTTGCCATCAGAAAAGCTTTCGACTACATTAGCGCGCCTCGACAGACAGAACATGTTTGAAGAGATACGGTGAAGTGTCCGAGTGGCTTAAGGAGCACGCCTGGAAAGTGTGTATACAGGAAACTGTATCGAGAGTTCGAATCTCTCCTTCACCGCCACATTCAGTAAACACAAACCCCCGATTTTCCTAGAGAAAGTCGGGGGTTTGTGGTTTTTGGCGTCTGAAAAAGGGTGATATGGGATCGACAGGAGTATGCGATTCCGGCCAAGTCTCGGGTTTCCATGCCTTTAGGGGGCCGGGCGCGAATAATCAGCATGTCCAACCACCATTCATTCACCCAAAATCATAGAGGAAGTAGTCGCTATTTTGCGGCTTTCACAATCTTTGGTTTGGGGCTGGGTGTGACGGCTTTCACCACATCATTAATCGTCGCGCTTGCCTGCGAAAAGCACGTAAGTCGTGCTTCCTTACGCAATTCGCGGATTTTGCCTACAACCTGCATCCGAGTCACTCGATATTCTGATTGCCGAGCCAAACAGACGGTGGGGCTTTGATACAAAAAACGCCACTTCCCGGCCCGGGTGGTGGCGTTCTTTTTATCGAAGGCTTGCTTCACGTAGCTGCGGTCGGACCGCGGGTACCAAATTTTTTCGCGGTATCATGATATAATACCATGAACAATAAACAGCTCAGTACGCTCAAAGCCATATTCTCCAAGCCTGTACCCAGCTCACTGGAATGGTCTCGAATCGAGGCCTTTTTTGGTGCAGCGGGTGCCCAGACTATCGAAGGCAATGGATCCCGAGTGCGTTTTGAATTGAATGGTGTGGTCGCTACCTTCCATCGACCCCACCCAGACAAAGAAGCAAAGCCCTATCAAGTGCGTGACGCGCGGGCTTTCCTTGAGCAAGCAGGAGTCATCCCGTGAACGTAATGAACTACAACGGCTATGCCGCCCGAATTGAATACAGTGACGAAGACGGCCTTTTCGTTGGCCACATCGCGGGCATCAAAGATGTCGTCGGATTTCACGGTGAGTCAGTCGCAGAACTGCGCAAGGCCTTTCATGAGGCTGTTTCTGACTACCTCGAAACCTGCGCCAAGCTGGGTCGCGCACCACAAAAACCCTACTCGGGTAATCTCAGCCTGCGCTTGGCGCCGGCACTCCATGCAACAGTCGCGGTGAAGGCACAGCTAGCGCATAAGAGCATCAATCAATGGGTAGCAGACGTTCTTGATCGTGAGGCGCACGCCTAGAATTATTTCTAGCGAGCGAGTTGTCCGTTTCAGGAGAGACGCCACGCGTAGATCAGTTGTTTCAAGTACCCGCTTCAGCTACGGCTGGAGCGGTTTTTTTTCACCTCATAAAACTGCCCCAGGGCGTCCTCGCGTCTTTCGTCGGTTACTCTCTCGGGCGCCGGCGGGGAGGACGTCGACTGAGCAGAGGTTATGTACGCCGCTTTGGCGCACGTCTTCGAATTACTGGGCGTGAGGAAATCGATCGGTAAGCTCAGCCCGGTTGATGGGGGTGCGTTCAACTTGCCAGGCGCATCACTTCCGTACGTCGGCCCAACACCCGTACTGATCTTGATTAAGACAAATCCTATGTGATGGGCATGCCTCGATAAATACCATTGTGTTCCAGCTGTTTAAATTCTCTTTCTGGTACACATCGTGGCAAAGCTTACATTAACCCTGTTGATCACTTATTTATTTTCCGACTACCTGTTTGCGTCAACGAAGCACAAGGAAAGTATAAATACGTCATACATGGGTCACGCTTCAAGTTTAGGTCTGGATAACGCCAGGCGTGTCGACAATGTTATCGGTCGCGCCCATGAACTCATTGGCACGCCCTACCGTTGGGGAGGCGCCTCTGTCAGCAAAGGTTTTGATTGCAGTGGTTTACTGGTTTATCTTTTTCGCAGTGAAGCGGGGATTAGTATTCCGCGGACCACAACCTCGATGTTGTCGTCCAAGGCCAAAACGGTTTCTCGGCACAACCTGAAAACCGGCGACGCGGTGTTTTTCAAACACAATGGTCGCAGCCGCATGAACCATGTCGGCATCTATATTGGTAATGATCGGTTTATCCACTCTCCCCGGACAGGGAAAAGCATTCGTATTGACTCGCTGTCCAATAATTACTGGGATAAAAGTTACCATACCGCTAAACGGTTTCATTAATTACCGTTCTCTGCGTGACCCCTGTGACGGGGCGTCATCTTTCGAGTGCTCCGGTCAAGATCGTTCTGGTTCAAGCGCGAGGTTCTACCCCCTTGCCTGAACCAGGTTCACAGGAATGAGATTGTCACTGAGCGGCAGGTGTTTGTTTGTCGAATACGCGTGCTGCCAATGCCCCCAGTACACCGCCCGCAATCGGCGCGACCCAGAACAGCCAGAGTTGTTCCAGATAGACCATACCCGCAAACAGAGCAGGCCCCGTGCTTCGAGCAGGATTGACCGAGGTATTGGTCACGGGTATCGATATCAAGTGAATGAGCGTCAAGGCAAGCCCGATGGAAATAGGCGCAAATCCTGCTATTGCGCCCGGGGCGGTGACTCTCATGATAATAAACACAAAGAAAAACGTTGCGATAACTTCGGTTACAAGTGCCGCGAACAGGCTATAACCACCAGGGCTGAGTGACGCATAGCCGTTAGCTGCAAACCCACCCGTGGTGAACTCGGGCTTACCACTGGCAATGAGATAAAGCGCGGCCGCCGCAGCAATGGCACCGACGACTTGGGCGCCAATGTAGGGAAGGATATCGTGTGCGGGAAAGCGACGACCCACCCACAGACCGATGGTGACGGCAGGATTGAAGTGCCCACCGGATATGGACCCTACTGCGTAGGCCATGGTTAGCACGGTCAGACCAAAGGCCAGTGCCACCCCCGCGAATCCGATCCCCAGCATTGGAAATCCGGCGGCAAGCAGGGCGCTCCCACAGCCCCCGAAAGTCAGCCAGAAAGTCCCCAAAAACTCAGCGAAGATTTTTTTTTGCATCGTTATTTCCTCTGGTTGAACAACTACAACTTAGTGCGTGGTTTATGACCAGATCGGCCATTGCATTGGCGATGGTTTCTGAGGGCTTCTCTATGCTTCAAGGTGCTCATAGATTGGCTGTTTCGAGTCTAGTCGATAATATGAATGCAGTGTGTCGTCTGCATATTGAGTGGATAACTTGGTAGGCGTTTGAGTCAGCCTCGCTCGCAGATATTAATTGTTCGGCACGCGCGATTTTATGCTTGGCTGTCTGCCAAAACGCTTCGAGTAGCAGGTTTACCTGAATAGATGAAGAGTGGTGCCGACGTTCTGGGGTACGTTCGGCCAGCCGTGCAACGCATGCGAGTTACGCTTTAATTGTTGGCAAGTGACTGGCTATTGATCGCGTATGTGTTTTTTAGCCAAGCCACTTTTTTCAAACATTTCCACGGCGATGGTGGGTCAATGCGGGCCATGAAGTCTGCGATGAGTTCGTCATCGGGGACGGTAGTAATCTGGGTAAGGTGTATCTTGGTTGAGAGCGGTGAAGTCATTATCAGCGGCGATTGTTGACTGCTGTAGAGCAGCGTGTGGTCGATGTTTTCGAGTATCTGACAAGTAGCAGTCAAGTTGTTATCAGCTTCCCGTATCAGATCCCTGTTCGCGATCAGCACATCAAACGTGATCTGGAAAGCGTCACTTAAACTCGCTAATTCTGTGCAGCACTCAACCGGCAGTATTCTGTAGTAGCCGAGCCTGTTGAGGGACTTTTCAATCTGGATCCGCCTGGACAGGTGGGCGTCTGCAATGATGATTCGCAGTTCTTTATTGGGCATGATTATTTATCCGTGAAGAGGCGGGTGTTCAGCCCTGAATGACAGTGACAACGCGTTGTGGAAAGGGGATTCCTATGCCTTGCTGTCCCAGCGCATCGCGCGCTTTCTCATTGAACAGAAACATCAGGTCCCAATAGTCGGCGTTGTCCGCCCACACCCGCAGTGACAACGTCACAGCGCTTTCGCCCAAGGCCGTCACGACCACCAGAGGGGCGGGGTCTGGATGAATTCTTGCGTCCTGACACAATCCCAACAGAACGTGCCGTGCGGTATCCAGGTTGGTGCTGTAATCCACACCCACGTCGAACACGACTTTACGAAGTGGTTCGCTGGAAAAATTCACAATAACGCCATTGGACAAACTCCCGTTGGGGACAACGACGCGTTTGTTGTCAGGAGTAAGAATGACCGTGTGGAAAATAAGAATGGCATCAACGGTGCCATAGATCTCCTGGACTTCAATCGTGTCGCCCGCCTTGAATGGGCGAAACAGCAGGATCAGAACGCCACCGGCAAAATTGGAAAGGCTGCCTTGTAGCGCGAGACCAATCGCCAAACCGGCCGCGCCGAGGGCAGCGACAAAACTGGTGGTTTGCACACCGATCATCGACGCGACACTGATGATCAGCATGATCTTGAGTGCGATATTGACCAGACTACCGACAAAACCCTGCAAGGTTTTATCGACGCTGCGTTTGCCCAGTACGGTACCGATCCGCCGGGTCACCGTGCTGATCAGCCACCAACCCACCGCCAGTGTCGTGATGGCCAGTGCCACGTTGGCGCCGTACTCCAGGACAACCGGCAGCCACGTTTCGGTATGGGCAATCAGTTGATTGATATCCAGATCCATTTATCACCTCGTTCTACAACCGCGCCGCTGCATCCCAGGGATGCAGCGAGCAGGTTATTCAGTCGTCCAGATGGGCGGCCAGCGCTTGCACGCGGAGCAGGTCGCCTTTGGCGGCTTTGGTGACGCCGGCACCGTATTCCGGGTCGGCCTTGTAGAGAAATGACAGGATGCGGTGTTTACTCACATCGTCAGCACTGGCCAGCGAGCCGCCGAAGCTGTTGATCAGGTCCTGGCGCTCTTTACTGCTGAACGAGCGATACAGTTCTCCCGCTTGCTTGAAGTTCTGCTCTCGCTGGATTTTTACCTGTTGAGTGCTTCCGGACAGGGTGAGTGAGCTGTAGCGAGCAGTGGGGGTTTCTTTGCGCGGCAGCAATCGGCTGGGTTGGTAGTTGACGCCGGCCGTGGTGCTGGCCGAATTCATTGCGCCATCCTGATTACCGTTGTCGACTGCGTTTTTCGAGGCATTGATCGGCAGTTGCATGGCGTTGCTGCCCAGGCGATACATCTGCGTATCGGCGTAGGAAAACAGTCGTCCTTGCAACAATCGATCTTCCGACGGCTCTATGCCGGGAATCAAATTGGAAGGGGCCATGGCCACCTGCTCGGTTTCCAGAAAAACGTTGGCCGGGTTGCGGTTGAGCACCATCTGTCCAACTTTGCGCATGGCCACGTCAGGCCAAACCTTCGTGGCGTCCAGCGGGTCGAAGTCATAATTGTCCAGCGCGTCGGGCTTGAGCACTTGCACGTACAAATCCCACTTCGGGAAATTGCCCTTGCTGATATTGGCGACCAGATCCTGAGTCATGTGGCTGTAGTCGGCGCCTTGCACGCTGGCCACATCTTTAGGCGACAGGTTGCGAGTGCCTTGCAGGCTCTTCCAGTGAAACTTGACGTAATGCACGTCGTTCTTGGCGTTGACAAACTTGTAGGCATGTACGCCGTTGCCATCCATTTCCCGGTAGCTGGCGGGAATGCCGGCGTTGGAATACAGCTCGGTCAAGGTGCGGGTGGCTTCGGGGACGTGGGAGAAGAAATCAAAGCGCCGGGAATCGTCGTCCAGGTTGGTGCGTGGGTCCGGTTTGAACGCGTGAACCATGTCCGGGAATTTGATCGCGTCGCGGATGAAAAAGGTCGGGAAGTTATTGCCCACCAGATCCCAGTTGCCATCGGCGGTGTAGAACTTGGTGGCGAAGCCGCGAGGGTCGCGCAGGGTTTCCGGCGAGTGATTGCCGTGGACCACCGATGAGAAACGCACGAACACCGGGGTGACTGTGCCCGAGGTGAAAACCCCGGCCTTGGTCAGGTCGCTCAAGGTGTCAGTGGCGGTGAACACGCCGTGGGCACCTGTGCCGCGCGCATGCACTACGCGTTCCGGGATGCGTTCGCGGTCGAAGCGTTGGAGTTTCTGGATCAACTGCACATCTTGTAGCAACACCGGGCCATTGGGGCCGGCAGTTTGCGAGTTCTGATTGTCACCGACGGCCGCGCCGTTGTCTCGCGTCAGGTCGGCCGCCTGGATGGAAAAGGGCAGGGCGCTGGTGGTAACCAGGCACAGTAATCGCAATGGGGACAATAAATTCAGACGAGAGTTGGCCGACATATAAGGCTCCAGAAGTGTTTGCAGAAGAAACAGTCGTGAACCCGAGGAAGTTTCGCCGAGATCAGTGGCAGCAGCTTGTCCGCCAAATAATGACTGTGCTTCCAGCATCAACCAGAACGGTGTGCGGTTAATGTAAGAATGGTCTCAAATTGAGTGATCTAATGTAGGTCAGTTTTTTATGCGTGTATGAGACGGTTCTTAAAGCATAACGATGTTTGCATGATTACTCTCGTCTGCTCTCAACGGGCATTGATTTAAACCTGAGCGTTACAATGTTTGGATTTTGCAATTAGCAAAGGTTTGAGATTTGTCTTAAAAATTAACGGGTCGTTTCTCTCGTGAGTCTGAGCGGCCTATGCTTGCCCGATAAGGATGCAATTGAATCCACGGGATAAAGAGGTAGCGAATGTCGAGCTTGATCAGAGTCGGTGTGCTCGATGAACAGGAAGTGGTGCGTTATGGTCTGCACTGGCACTTGGCGGATCAGCCGGGTATCTCAGTGGCGGGTACTTACAGCCGGGCCAGTGATGCGTTGTCTGCCGCCGAGCATGGGAATATCGATCTTTTATTGATGGGCTATGTGCTTCAAGACAGTAATGGCCAGCACTTGATCAAAACCATGGTGGCCCACCACCCGGAAATTCGCATACTCGTTTTTCTTGCCGAGCCGTGTGTGGCGACGGCGACGTTGCTGCTCTCTATAGGGGGCCACGGTATCGTCTGTAAGCGTGAACCACTCGAGGTGTGCGTTTATGCCATTCGTTTATTAGCAACTGGCCAGCATTATCAGTGTGCCAGCATCGCGATGGCTGAAGATCCGGTTGTGCCAGATGCACCCATTGACATAGGCGAAGCCGAAGTTGCGTTGCTCTCCCATCCTGGGTTGTCTCGGCGCGAAAGGGAGGTGCTGAGCCTGTGCATCAGTGGCCTGACGGTGACACGTATTGCCGAAATATCCGAGCGAAGCTTGAAAACGGTGAGTACTCAGAAACTGGCGGCTTACCGCAAGCTTGGGGTGAAAAACGATATGGATTTGTTCAGAAGACTGTCGCGGCTGGGAGCTTGATGGGTTACGCGCTTGATCAATCGCCCGGATAATGCTGGCTTTAAAGCCTGCCTAAGGAACGGATCGCAATGCTCGAAACAAACCGGACTGCCCGCCGAGCGGTAAACATCAAGGTTTTCGCCTTGGTGCTGATGATTCCTCTGGTGCCTTCGATTCTTGCGCTGCCGTATCCGTTGGGGGCCGTCTTCGGCCTGGTTTGCGTTGTCGCCTCCCTCTACGGGGCTGCTGTGGCAGTGCGCCATGGTTCGCGCAAACTGGCGACCGTGGCGGTCAGCATCGCAGTGCTGAACACGCTTTCTTTCTTTCTGCTGTCCTCATCTTCTTTCCTGATGGGGCTTTATTCCCTCGCCTACGTGTTTGCTCCTTCACTCATTCCATTCGGGTAAGCAGATTTCTCCGCCGCCAAACCCTTGTGGGGCAAGCTTGCTTGCCCTGGCGACGGCTCAACTTGCCCCAAGCGTGAATACCTGTCGCTCAATGCGGCACATAGAAAACATGCTGGCCAATCGTGGCGGTCTTCTTCAATGAATGACGCCAGACAGGACGTACCTCGCGGGCATGAAAGTGCGTTGCACCGTCGGTCATGTCCTCGTGATGGCCGGCGATGACCCGGTTCGCGACCCGCTTGGCTTTGGCCCAGGCCGCAGGTTCCTGAGGGGTGTGGTCGTTTGCGCGATGGGTCCAGGAAAATTGCTTCCTTTCATACACCACCTGGCAAATGTTGGCGCTCTGCCAGTTGGCGTGGTTCATCGTCACCATGGCGACAGCGATCTGCCCATCAAGCGGTTCGCCGCGGGCCTCGTGGTAAATGTTGAGTGCCAGGCACATCAATGCATTTTGCAGTGGCATAAGAACTCTCTGATCGTAATGGGGAATCCACTCGGACTCAGGGCGCGCAGGGTCTACAGACAATGGCTGGCGGCGCGCGTCGCCATAGAGTCTGTAGATAGAGTCATAACGCAGCCATGGGACATGTCTCAAATACGCGGCAAGGTTTTAGTTCATGTAATAAATGCAACGGGCCGATAGTTTTTGGGACAAGTCTCAAAGACGTCGCAGGTCTTGTTGTCCATGATTGAGTTGTCCCAGGGAGGGGACGCCTACTGTCCGTTTCACGTGTGAAGAGTCTTGTTTTACCTGCCAGGGGTAAAGCTGACTTTAAGTTGCTGATGTTTTAAGCCCGCCTTGTGCGGGCTTTTTTTTTGAGTTCAAAACATCTCCGTGAGTAAAACGCACGCCACAGCACAGTTCCGGGTTTTGAGACAGTTCTTATATTGCCTAAAAGCCAATTTAAGGAGAATTCCTACATCCCAAGAATTCCTTGAACAGGAGTGGCTTGGTTGATTAACCAGCGAGCCGGATTAACCGGTGTAACGACCAACCTGACTAATTAAAGGCAGAACACGTGAACGCTAACGCAGTCAATGTTGCCGTAGTAGACGGCAAAACGATTACCCAAACGGTGGAACTTTCCACCGTCAAAAATGGCCAGCCAATCCGTATCAAAGCGGTACAAGGCGGCCACTACATCCTGGGTGAAGGTGAAAAAGGCATCGCGCCGGAAAACATCACCATCAAGCGTGTGGGCAAAGACCTGCACGTCGCCCTGGAAGGCAGTGATCCGGATCAACCACAGCTGATCATCGAAGACTTCGAAGGCAGTGGCGGCCAGTTGGTGGGTATCGCTGAAGACGGCTCTTACTACCCTTACATCTCCTCCGACGCCGAACAGGACCGCTCTGCTGCTTTCCTCATCGAAGGCGTTGACGCACCGCAAGTACTGGGCTCCCAGGAACTGGCCGGTTTTGGCAATGGCCTGGTGGCCGGCAGTGGCATCGGCTGGTTCTGGCCGGCCCTGTTGGGTCTGGGCGCGCTGGGTTTGCTGGGCGGTATCTACGCCGCCACCCGTGACGATGACAAAGATAACAACCACAACGTGGTTGCTCCCGCTCCCAACACGCCTTTCGTGGGCGGCGCCACCGATAACGTCGGCGATGAGCAAGGTCCGATCACCAAGGGTGGTTCTACCGATGACACCACTCCGACCTTCACTGGCACGGGTACCCCCGGCAACACCATCATTATCAGAGACAACGGCAAGCCGATTGGCGAAGCTATCGTGGGTGACGATGGCAAGTGGTCCTTCACCCCGACCACGCCGCTGCCTGAGGGCTCGCACTCGATTATCGTGGTCGAAAAAGACAAGGACGGTAACATCAGCAAGCCGTCCGATGAGTTCGATTTCATCGTCGACATCACCGCACCGGGCAAGTCCTCGATTGACGGGATCACCGACGACTTCGGTCCTCAGCACGGTGAGATTGCGCGAAATGGCTTGACCGACGACAACACCCCGACTCTTAGGGGTAAGGCCGAGCCGGGCTCCACACTCGAAATCTACGCCAACGGCATAAAAATCGGCGAAACCACCGTCAATCCTGATGGCAGCTGGTCGTACACCCCATCGCCGGCCCTGGCCGATGGCACTTACGAATTCACCACCGTTGCCAAGGATGCAGCCGGTAACGTGGGCCTGCCATCGGACCCGTACATCATCATCGTTGACACCGACGGCCCGGGCAAACCCGGCATCGGCACTGGCGGTATCGAAGAAGCGCTCGACAACGTTGGCACCATCATTGGCGACATCGGCAACGGCGGCGTGACTGACGACGACACCCCGACCTTCAGTGGCGGCGGTCTGAACCCAGGCGACAAGGTCACCATCATTGATGGTGGTGTTGTCATCGGCGAAGTCATCGTGGGCGAAGACGGTCGCTGGGAGTTCACTCCAGACCCGGCGCTGTCTGAAGGGCCGCACCCGATCACCGTTGTCGTCACCGACCCGCTGGATCGCGTCAGCGAACCGTCCGATCCGTACATCGTGATCGTTGACAAGACCCCGCCGGCCAAGCCCGGTGCTGGCACCGGCGGCATCGAAGAAGCCATCGACAACGTGGGCCCGATCACGGGCGACATCGGCAATGGCGGCACCACGGATGATGGCACCCCGACCATCGGCGGCGTTGGCCTGGTGCCAGGCGATAAAGTCACCATCATCGATGGCGGCGTAGTCATCGGCGAAACCATCGTCAAGGACGATGGCAGCTGGGAATTCACGCCGAACCCGGCACTGGTCGATGGCCCGCACCCGATCACCGTGATCGTGACTGATCCAGCGGGCAACGCGAGCGAGCCGTCCGACCCTTACATCATTATTGTCGACACGCTTGCTCCACCAGCGCCAACCATCGACAGCGTGATCGATGATCAGGGCGCAACCACTGGCCCGATCAATCCTGGCGATACCACGGACGATGCCCAGCCGGTCATCAGCGGTACCGCCGAGGCCGGCAGCACCGTCATCATCTACGATAACGGCGTCGAAATCGGCCGCACCACCGCCAACCCGGACCGTAGCTGGAACTTCACTCCGGTACCACCGCTGCTCAATGGTCCGCACGATCTCACCGCGAAGGCTGAGGATACCGCCGGTAATATCAGTGATCCGTCGAACAACGTCGACTTCGATCTGGTGGCTGGTGGTTCGCCACCCGCACCGGCCATTACCGGTGTTACCGATGACGTGGCTGACGATCTGGGCAACATCATGCCGGGCGAGAGCACCAACGATACCCAACCTGAGGTCACCGGCACCGCAGCGCATCCTTCGACCGTCACCCTCTACGCCAATGGTGTTGCAGTCGGTACGGCCAATACTATTGATGCATCGGGTCGCTGGAGCATTATTCCGAACCCGCCGCTCCCTGAGGGCCTGACCAACCTGACCGCCACCGCCACCAACGCGGCCGGCAATGAAAGTGCTCCGACCGGCGAATATCCGATCAATGTCGACACCACGCCCCCAGCCGCGGCCGATGCCAGCGTGCTGGAAGATAATGTCGGGCCGATCACTGATCCGATTACCAGTGGTGATACCACCGATGACAACACCCCGACATTCAGCGGCACGGCTGAGCCCAACACCACGCTGATCATTTATGACAACGGTGTCGAGATCGGTCGTGTACCGGTGGATGGCAGTGGTAACTGGAACTTCACACCGGCGCCGCCGTTGACCGATGGCGCCCACAGCTTCAGCACCGAAGTCGTCGACAACGCAGGCAACCGCAGCCCGCAAAGCACACCGATCGATTTCACCGTCGATACCAGTGCCGTGGCTATCAGCATCGAGCAAGTGCTGGACAACGTGGGGCCGAACCAGGATCCGCTGGCCAGCGGCAGTGTTACCGATGACTCCACGCCAACCCTGACCGGCCAAGCGACTCCGGGCTCGACGGTCAACATCTACCTTGATGGTGTATTGCATCAGGCCGGCGTGCCAGTCAGTGCCCTTGGGCGGTGGGAGTACACCTTTGCCCCGCCGTTGGCCGAAGGCAACTATGTCTTCAACGCCAGCGTTGTGACCCCGGCCGGTGGTGAAAGCCCGTTGACGGGCGACTTCAATCTGGAAGTCGACCTGACGCCTTCGGCCGCACCGACTATCGACGAGATCCGCGACGATGTGGGCGCTATTCAGGACCCACTGGCTGACGGTGCCACCACCGACGATACAACGCCGACCCTGGCTGGTACCGGTGTGGCGGGTGACACCATCATCATCCGCAACAATGGCGTTGAAATCGGTCGCGCAACCGTTCAACCGGATAACAGTTGGAGCTTCACGCCGAACCCGCCGCTGAACAATGGTTCGACCAACGAGTTCGACGTTATTGCTCAGGACCCGGCCGGCAACCAGAGTGCACCGTCTGCGCCTTGGACCATCATCATCGACACCGACGCCCCGACCACCTCGGCGGTTGTCGAGAGCATGGGCAAAGACAGCGGCACCGACAGCGGTGACTTTGTCACTAACGACGGCAGTGCCGGGCGTTTGATTCAGGGTTCGTTGACGGCGGCGTTGGTAGCTGGCGAGAAAGTGCAGGTGTCCACCGACGGTGGCGCGACCTGGCTCGATGTGCTGATAAATGCTGATGATACTTGGAACTTCATCGATAAGAGCAGCCATGCCGGCGACTGGACTATTCAGACCCGCGTCGTGGATGCGGCGGGGAATAATAATACCACCAGTCAGAGCGTTAGCTTGGATAGCGTTGCGCCAGCTACGCCAAATTCGGTATTCCGGAATGGCGACTTTATCGAAGTTGAATTTGATTCAACAAATCTGTCGGTTGGCGACAAAGTCAATGTGCTAATTGGTGAGTACAGGTTTGACTATGAATTGACAGAGGCTGATTTAGTTGCCGGCGAAGTAAGTCTAGCGATACCTGCAGATATAATCGCAGAAGTTGGTGCGAGTGTTACCTACGGTGCGGCCATAGTCGATCAAACAGGAAACGTTTCCAGCTACTTATCCAGGATAATACTCGAAGAGGATTTTTCAACTGCTACGCCTGTGAATTTGGCTGTAAATGAAAGCGCCAGTACAGGTATCTTGACATTGACAAACGATGGGGGCAGCGTTAGTGCCGGATGGCCTACAGGGTTTGTGGACGGAGCAAGTCATAGCTCCCGTCATGGTGTGGGGATTTTAGCTCAGAGTGATTTTACTGTCGCTCTTGATGGGGGAGCTACAGCTACCAGGGTTAGGTTCAATATGCTCGACTCTCAAGCTCCTCATACTATTATATTTTATAATGATGCTGGCGACGTGGTTCATACCCATACGACTACGCAATGGAATGCTGGCGCTCCATCTGAATTCCTTATAGAAATTGATATGCCTCCTGGGATTTCTTTTTCTAGCTTTCAGTGGGATATGTCTCTTATTTTAGGTGTTACCGACTCAATCGTTATTGATAATTTAAGTTTCGAAAATTCTGGATTTGAAGTTTCTCCGCTGGCTAATCAGGAAGTCAATAATGGTGGTGGAACATATTTTGGCGGTGGGGAAAATAATGTTTTCTCAATTTCTGATGTTTCGAATTTGAATAACTTATCTGGTATCAAGGGAAACGCTGGTGTTGATACCTTGTCCCTCACCGGCGCCGATCAAGCTCTCGATCTGGGCGCCATCGCCGGCAAACTGGAATCGATCGAAATCATCGACCTCACCGGCACCGGCAACAACACGTTGAACCTGTCCTTGGGCGACGTGCTGGAACTGGGCGAAGGCTCGCTGTTCACCACGGACGAGACCGTACAGATGGTCGTCAAAGGCAACGCCGGCGACGTGGTCAATCTGGACGATTTGCTGGGCGACGGCACCGATCCGGGTGACTGGGCAGGCATGGGTCAGGTCACGGTCGAGGGTGTGACGTACAACGTGTTCCAACACTCGAACCTCGATGCTCAGTTGCTGGTTCAGGACGGGGTCACTACCAACCTGGTGTAAACGCGAAGGCCGTGCGCAGGCTCTGCTTGTGTACGGCTCGCGCTGCCAATCGGTTGGTTCGTGCCAGCCTCAATCCAAATCAATGACTGCGGGCATCACAAGGTGTTCGCGGTGGAGTTTTGATCATGTTCAAGCGTAACAACACACTCTGTGCCGCGGTGTTTGCCGCAGCCCTTTGCGCCGCGCCTTTCGCCGCGGCGGACACCATGGCCGGCACCGTTGCCGGTCAGGTATTCGGCAACACTTACAGCGCTGTCGCCCCGGTCTCCGATGGCCAGGCTCAGGTGGTTTACTACCGCTCCAGCAGCGTTGGTCAACCCAAGGGCGCCGCCCACGTCTACGTCGACAGCGAGTTCCACACCGGCCTGTTGCCGGGCGGTTACAGCACGTTCTGCGTCGTACCGGGCAGTCGCACCCTGGGTGCCTACCTTGGTGACGCACCGGGCTACAAAGGCAAAAACGTTGACCTGTACTCGGCCAACCTGGAGGGCGGCAAAACCTACTTCCTGAAGGTTCGTGAAAACGGCAGCGGCGCGCCGCAAGCCGTGACCCGCGAAGAGGCCGAACGCGATCTGGTCGGCAGTCGCGCCCAGATGCAGGCGCTGTCTCGCGCGTCCAAGGTGCAGATGTGCAACAACCTGCCGATGCAAGCCGCGCAGTTCAAGGACTATGCACTGTCCGGCGACGTACTGTTCGCCTTCGGCAAGTCCGGTTACCAGGACATCAGCCACAAGGGCCGTGCCGCGATCAGCGAGCTGATCGCTCAGTTGCACCGCGAACACGCCAAGCTCGAGCGCATCGAAGTGGTGGGCCATACCGACGCTGTCGGTTCCTATATGTCTAACCAGGTGCTGGGCCTCAAGCGTGCGCAAACTGTGCGTCGTCTGTTGGTCGATGGCGGCTTGCCACCGACCTCGGTCACCACCCGCAGCGCCGGTAGCAGCTAGCCGGTCACCGACGAGTGCTCCGGCAGCCGGGCCGAACAAGTGGCGTGCAACGCGCCAAACCGCCGGGTTGTCGTGCGTGTGGATGTAAGCGGCCAGTAATACCTGATCTGCGTACTGCTCCAGGGGAGCTTTCGGGCTTCCCTTCCTTTGCCGCAGCTGCCGCGCAGTTGCGGTTTTTTTTGCCAATAAAATGATCAGCGCCGGTTTCTCGGTGCTCTCGGCGGAGTCACGCCCATGTTTTTACCAAGCAGAAAACCAACCGCCATGCTGTTGAGCGTGGCATTGCTCGCCAGCCCTGTACTGGCTGCACCGGCCGGCACTGTGCCGGGCAAGGTCTTTGATGCCACTTACGTCCCCGTCCCGCCAATCGGCGAAGACCAGGCGCAAGTGGTGTATTACCGTCTTCAGGCAGGGGTGCAGCGTCAAGGCTCAGCCCACGTTTATGTCGACCGTGAATTTCACACCGGCCTGTTGCCGGGCGGTTATTCCACTTTCTGCCTGGCCCCCGGTTCCCACACGTTGGGTGCGTATCTGGACGACACGCCAGACTACAAAGGCAAGCGCAGCGACTTGTATCAGGCGTCGTTGCAGGGCGGCAAAACCTATTACCTGCGGGTGCGCGAGGATGGCAACACCTTCCCGCAGCCGATCAAGCGTGAAGAGGCCGAGCGTGAATTGGTGACGTCGCGGATGCAGGCGCATGCGTTGTCCCGGGCGGCATCCATCGAAGCCTGCCGGCATTACGACTATCTGGTGGATGAATCGCGCTTCAAACATTACGAGCTGTCCAGCGATGTGTTGTTCGCCTTTGGCAAATCCGCCAGCGACGACATCTCGGCGGCTGGGCGCGAGGCTGTCCGCGAGTTGATCGATGAGCTGCACCGCGACGATGCGCAGATCCGCCATGTGCAAGTGGTGGGGCATACCGACCCGATTGGTGACGAGGCGAAGAACCAGCACTTGGGGCAACTGCGGGCCGATACCTTGCGCGAATTGTTGATTGCCGGCGGGATTCCCGATTCGGTGATCAGCGCCGCCAGCGCGGGGAATCGCGAGCCGGTGGTGTTCAGCTGTTATGGCAATCGGGTGCAGCAGATCGCCTGCTATGCACCGAACCGGCGGGTGGTGGTGAAGGTTGAGCTGGGGCGGCCAGTGGAGAAGTAATCGCATGGAGCACTGGCGTGTCGGTCCATCCAGCCCCGGCAAATACCCAGCCCCGCGCGCTTTTGGGACATGTCTCATTCAGCCTGACTCACCAATTAGTCAGAATTGTCCTACTGATTTCTCGGCCAACACCGCGTTCAACGTAACAGGCCTTGAACTATCCATTCCATCGCGGCCGCCGCTTGGCGGTCCGAATTCAGGACTCTTGTGATGACGACTGACGCGCCTGTTGGCCCAAGCGTTGCCGCCACGGCTCTGCCCGCGCCGCAAACGACAATCCAGGACACTCTGCTGCAAAGCGTGTCCTGGATGTGTGACCACTACGGTGTCGGGAAAAGCCCCGAAGCCTTGACTGCCGGCTTACCCAAGGGTGGCTTGCTGGCGCCTTCGCTGGCGTTGGCGGCGTTGTCGGCGGCCGGACTGTCGGCAGGGTTGGTAGAGCGTCGCGTGCAAGCGCTGCCCAAGCAACTGGTGCCAATGGTGCTGCTGCGCAAGGAGCAGGGCGGTTGCATTTTGCTCGGGCGTTTTATCGGCACCAATGAGGAGGGCAAGAAAGCCTGGCGTTATCAGGTGATCCTGCCGGAAATCGGCGCCGAGCCGGTGGAGCTGGACCAAGCCACCATGGACCAGATGTACGCCGGCCACGCCATTCTGGTAAAGCCCCGCGCCAAGGTCGACACCCGCGCCGGTGACGAAACCCCGCAACCGGCCGGGCATTGGTTGCTCAGCACTTTGTGGCGTTATCGCAGCTACTACCGCAGCGCGGCCATTGCTGCGGTGCTGATCAACGTGTTGGGGTTGGCGAGCATTTTCTTCACCATGAACGTGTACGACCGCGTGGTGCCGAACCAGGCGTTTGTGACCTTGTGGTCGCTGGGCATCGGCGTGGCAATTGCCATGATCTTCGAAGCGGTGTCGCGTTATGTCCGGGCGCATTTGCTGGACCTGGCCGGCAAGAAGGCCGACCTGGTGCTGGGCACGATGCTGTTTCGCCAAGCACTGTCGATTCAGATGGAACACAAACCGGCCTCGTCCGGCTCGTTCGCCAACCAGTTGCGCGAGTTCGAATCGGTGCGTGATTTCGCCACCTCGGCCACGCTCGCGACGATTTCCGACTTGCCGTTCGTGTTGATGTTCGTCGGGGTTATTTTCATGATCGGTGGCCCGCTGGGCTGGGTGCCGCTGTTGCTGATTCCGCTGATTCTGATCATCAGCATCATCATTCAGTGGCCGCTGGCACGCACCATGAAAGAGAACATGCGCGAAGCGTCGCTCAAGCAAGGCGTGCTGGTGGAGTCAGTAGAAGGCCTGGAAACCCTCAAGGCAGTCGGCGGTGAGCCCTACATGCAACGCCGTTGGGAAAACTTCAGTGCGCTGTCGGCCGCCACTTCAATGAAGTCGCGTTCGCTGTCCAGCGTGGCGACCGGTGTGGTGGCGTTTTTGCAGCAACTGCAAACGGTGGTGCTGATCATCATCGGCGTGTACCTGATCGACGCCGGCGACCTGACCATGGGGGCCTTGATCGCCACCGTAATGTTGGCCGGTCGTGCCACGGCCCCGTTGGGTCAAGTGATCGGTCTGGCGGTGCGCTTCCAGCAGGCCAAGGCCGCCCTCAGCTCGCTGAACGGTTTGATGGCGATGCCGGTGGATCGGGATTCGACCCGCGAGTACCTGCCCAAGCCGTCGTTGTCGGGGCAGATCACCGTGAAAAATCTGGGTTTTTCCTACCCCGCACCACCCATGCAACCCAACCCGGTCGTCCTGCAAGGGGTCAATCTGACCGTGGCCGCCGGCGAACGTGTGGCGATTCTGGGGCGTATCGGCAGCGGTAAATCCACGCTGCTGCGGGTCATGGCGCGGCTGTATTCGCCCACCGAAGGGCAGATGTTCACCGATGGCCTGGATGTGAACCAGATCGACCCGGCGGACTGGCGCAAAGCCGTCGGTTATGTGGGCCAGGACGTCCGGCTGTTTTACGGCTCGCTGCGCGAAAACGTGATGATCGGCCGCCCCGAATCCACTGCCGAAGAGTTTCTGCGGGTATTGCGCCTGACCGGTCTGGACCATATCGCGGCCAAGCATCCCAAGGGCATCAACCTGCCGATCGGTGAGTCCGGCGAAGGCTTGTCGGGAGGGCAGCGGCAATTGGTGTCTCTGGCTCGCAGCCTGTTGGCGCGCCCTAAATTGCTGCTGCTGGATGAACCCACCAGTGCCATGGACACGCAAACCGAAACGCAGTTTCTCGAACACCTCAAGCGCGCCACCGAAGGCCAGGCCCTGGTGGTGGTGACCCATCGACCGTCGCTGCTGGCGCTGGTGGATCGCATCGTGGTGGTGGATGACGGCAAGGTCGTCGCCGATGGGCCCAAGGACGAAATCCTTGCGAAGTTAGCCGGTAAACCCGCTGCGGTGCAGGCCCCACAACCGGCCCGTCGGCAGAGACAATCCGTCGTTGCCAATACTCAGTCCCCCGCGACGACGACTGCAACCGAAGCAACCGAAGTAAAACCCCAGCCGGCTTTCACGGTGGGCAAAAAAGCCAACGTCTCCAACCCGCAACCCGTGACGCCTGCCACAGCAGCCGCGCCGGCAGAGGTAGCATCGTGATTGGTAAATTGTGGGGGCGTAACGCCCCGGCCGCTATGGAACCCGGCGATGCCGCGTTCATGAACGACGTGCAGGAGTCCTTGCTGTCGCAATCCACGCCGGGCTCTAAACTGGTGATTTACCTCATCGCGGCGGTGTTGATCATTGGTGTGGTGTGGGCCAATTACGCCCGGGTCGAAGAAATCACCTTGGGCGAAGCCAAGATCATTTCCTTGAGCCGTGAGCAGGTGATCCAGAGCCTGGAAGGCGGGATTCTCTCCGAGATGAACGTGCGCGAAGGCGCGATAGTGGAGAAGGGCGAGGTGTTGTTGAAAATCGACGCCACGCGTGCCGAGTCCAGCTATCGCGAAGCGCTGTCGAAGGTGATCGGCTTGAAAGCAGCCATTACCCGCCTGCGCTCCGAGGCTTACCAGCAACCGCTGGAATTCGAAGAAATGGTCAAGCAAGACCCGGTCGTCGTGGCCCAGGAAATCCGGGCGTATGAGTCACGCAAGCGCGCACTCAATGACAGCGTCAGTGCCCTGGAGCGCAGTTACGCGCTCTCTTCCCGGGAGATTCGTCTGGCCGAACCCTTGGCGGCGAAGGGCTTGATGTCGGAAGTCGAAATACTGCGTATCAAGCGTTCGGCCAACGACATCAAGTCGCAGATCGTCGAGCGCATCAACAAGTTTCAGGCTGACGCGAGTTCTGAATTGGCGAAGTTTGAATTGGAGCTGTCGCAGATCAGCGAAAACCTGATCGGCCGCGCCGACATCCGTGATCGCACCACCATCACCGCCCCGGTACGCGGCACCGTGAAGAACGTGCGGGTCAGCACCATCGGCGGGGTGATTCAGCCGGGCGAGCACATCCTCGAGATCGTGCCGCTGGAAGAACAACTGCTGGTGGAGGGCAAGATTCGTCCCTCCGACGTGGCGTTTTTGCGCCCTGGTCTGCCGGCCACGGTGAAGATTACCGCCTATGACTACGCCATTTATGGCGGCTTGAAAGGCAAGGTCGAGCACATCAGCCCGGACACCTTGAAAGATGATCAGAAAGCCGCCGCCGGACGCCCCGACGACACCTATTACCGCGTGCTGGTGCTCACCGACAGCAGTGAGCTGACGGCGGGCGGCAAGTCACTGCCGATCATTCCGGGGATGGTGGCTTCGGTTGAGATCCGCACCGGCGAAAAAACCATTCTTCATTACTTGCTTAAGCCCGTGCTCAAGGCGCGCGAAGCCTTCCGGGAGCGATAATCATGACGACCAAAAATCTCCCGCAGTGTGAATTGCGGGCTCAGGACCTGTTTGCGCCGCGTAACCGCTTTTACCTTTTGCGCTCGTTGTTTTTGTGTCTGTCGGCATGCGCCTCGTCGAGTGTTGTCGGCGATGAATTGCTGACGTTCAATGCCGCTCCTGTGTCGGCGCCGGCCAAGCCCGACGCGCCGGTGGAGTTCAAATCGGTGGCAACGGCCAAGCCTGTCGCGCCGGTGGAATTCAAACCGAGGGCAACGACCAAGACTGCCGCGCCGGTAGAGTTCAGATCGGTGACGGCGTCCAGGCCTGTTGCGCCTGTAGCATTCAAACCATCGACAGCGGCTACGAGCTATTCACCACCTGCGAACACCGTGGCCAGGGCGCCACGGTCGAATGACGGCGGGCTGCAGTTTTCCAAGGTGACGGACCCGGCCACGGTGACTTTTGCGCCGGCGCGCCCGAGCGAAAGACCAGCGACAACGGCGGCGGAACCAAGAAGTGCAGTGCCGACTTTCAAGCCCGCCACGACATCGGCCTCGGCGATTCGCCCGAGCACGGTGCCCGGTGTCTCTGCGCTGGCCACGAGCGGCATGCCAGCTCAATTGGCCAGCCGTCAGGGCGCGGCAGCGGGCCCTTCGGAGCAGGAACTCAAGGAGATTTTCCACCGTGCCGTCCAGGCCGCCGCCGAGCGCAGCCCTACGGTGCAACGGGCCCACGCAGAGCTCGCCGCCGCCGATGCCGACATCGACGAAGCCAAGGGTCAGCGCTATCCCCAGGTGGACGTTGGCACGACAGCCGGTTCGAAGAAATTCGGTTCGGGGTCAGAAGAGAGTGACGGCAGCAGCAGCGGGATCAACCTCAACGTCGTCACGCCGGTGTATGACTGGGGCCGGATTCGCAACACCATCGACAGCCGTCGCCATTTGTCCACGGCGGCCACGGCGGCGATTGATGCAGAACTGGAGAACTCGGCGTTCGAGGTGACCACCACGCTGGTGGAATTGGGCAAACAGCGCATCATTGTTGAACTCAGCCAGCAGTACGTGGACCGGATGAACGAACTGGTGAAAATGCTCGCCGGCATTGTCGCCGTGGACAAGGGTCGTTCCAGCGAACTGACCCAGGCCAAGGCGCGCCAACTGCAGGCCCAGGCTGCACGAGATTCGGCCGACACGCGCGCCAAGGACGCCGAAATCACTTTGCGTAAATTGGTGGGTGATCGGCCGATCATGATCCCGCGTACCAAGGAATTGAACATTCGCCTGGCCAACCTCGATCACCTGTTGTCCAAAACCGAAGATCACCCGGTGATCAATCAAGCCAAGGCCCAGACCGAATCCGCCGAATTGCAGGCCAAGGTCGTGCGATCCGGGTCGCTGCCACAGTTGAACTGGGTGGTCAGCAAATCCACCGCCGAAGATTCCCTGGGCCGTGAACAACCCTGGGAAACCCACCTTGCCGTGACCTGGGGCGCCTTTCGCGGCGGCTCGGTACGGGCGTCGGAACGTGCTGCGTTGCAGCGCGCCGAGGCCAGTCGACAAGAAGTGGAGCAACAGCGGCTGGACCTGGAATACCGAATCCGTACCGCCAACCACGAAGCCAAAACCTTTCTGGAACGGGCCGAGTTGTACCGCGACCTGACGGTGGAAACCGATGGTATTCGTGTGGCGTTTTATGAGCAGTGGTATCACCTGGGCAAGCGTACGTTGCTGGATGTGCTGTCGGCTGAAAGCGACCACTACGGCAATCGGGTGAGTGAAATCACCAACCGCTTTGACGGTTACCAGGCGATCCTGCGCCAGTACGCTGGGGCAGGCACATTGTCGGCGTGGTTGGGCGGTTCAGAGCGCTGAGGGCAATTGGCATGTCCGGCCCACTTCCACACATCAGGTGGGCCGGCGTTGTTGAAGATTTGGCTAGAGGTCGTCGAGCAGCAACTGCTCCAGCGAGTGCATGGCGCTCAATAGCACGTTGACCTGCTTTTCACAGGAGGCGATATCGCACTTGAAGTGCCACTGACTCCAGCTGCACGCAAGCATCAATCAACACCCGAGCATCAGTCATTTGCGCGCCACCTTTGATTTTGTGCGCTAACGCCGCCATTTTTTCGAAGTCGTGATCACGCAGCAGTTTTTCAAGCTTTGCGCTGTCTTCCTGGTTGGTGCGCACCAGTTCCTCAACCAGCGGCACATACCTGTCTGGACACAGTACCCGCAACTTCTGTAACTCACCGCCGACGGTTTGATTGGCGTGGACCCGGCGCTCAATCTGGCTCGAAACCGCGTTGATCTGCTCGGTCAAAGCCTCGATACCAATGGGTTTGAACAAGCACTGGCTCATGCCGGCATCCAGGCAATCCTGGATGATCCGGGACTGGGCATTGGCGGTGAGGCCAAAAATGGGGTGGGCACCGACGGCGCGACGCTGTTCGATGGCGCGCATTTGTCGGGCCAGTTCATAGCCGTCCATGCGCGGCATATTGCAGTCGGTAATGGTCAGGTCAAACGGTGGATCGGCGTGCATCCACTGTGCCAGCGCGGTTTCACCGTCATCGCAGGGCACCGCGCGGTGGCCAAGGTATTCGAGTTGCTGACACAACAGCAGACGGTTGGGCGCGTGGTCTTCAACCACCAGGATGTTCAGGCGATGGTTGGCTCGAGTGAGCGGCTGAGTTGCGGCCTGGCTGGCATCTTCCTGCGTGCGTTCGGCTTTGAATTGCAGCTTGAAGCAAGAGCCTTTGCCCGGTTGGCTATGCACGCTCAACCGGGCGTTGAGCAACGTCGCCAGGCGTGTACAGATGCTTAGCCCCAGCCCCGTACTGCGTTGGCCACTGACGTTGGGTGAAACCTGAACGAAGGGCTCGAAGACAGCTTTTTGCTGCGATTCATTCAGCCCGATGCCCGAGTCGCGAATTTCGATCGAATAGCATCCAAAGCCGGTTTTTGGATCATCAGGCAGCTGTATCAAGGACAGTTCGACAAAACCTTCCTGCGTAAACTTGATGGCATTGCTGGTCAGGTTGGCAACGATCTGGTTCAGCATTAATGGATCGATGATCACCTGTTGGTCGCTGGCCTCAATCATCAGGTCGAACGTCAGGTTTTTGGTTTTTGCATTGACCTCGAACAGTTTGTGAATGGAGTGAAGGGCTTCGCCGAGATGGGCAGGCCGTGGCGATGGAACCATGGCGCCTGCTTCTATTTTCGACAGGTCAAGGATGTCACCGATCAGAGACAGCAATGATTGTGCTGACTGATGTGCCACGGCCAGATTTTGTTCGACTTCCTGAGCACTGCCGCCGCGCAGCCGGAGCATTTCGATCAGGCCGATCAGGGCGCTGATGGGCGTGCGGATTTCGTGGCTCATGCTGGCCAGGAAAATCGATTTGGATTCGTTGGCCTCATCAGCAACCTCTTTGGCCAGACGCAGTTGTTCTACCAACTGTTCGCGTTCGCTGATATCCAGCCAACCGCCGATAACCCCGGCAAACGCTCCGGCACTGCTCTGGAAAGGCAGAGTCCAGTGATAGATGCGGCGCGGGAGGCCTTTTACTTCTATTTCCAGGTCGGCGAAGGTCGGCTCACCGTGTTGCTCGGTGTCCCGATAAATCTGGTGATACTGACGGCTCAGCGCCGAAGAGATGATGCCGGCCTCGAGCAGGGTCTTGCCGATGACTTCTTCCTGAGTGGTTTGCAGGAATTCCAGGTAGGCCCGATTGCAGTGCGCCAGCTTACCGTCCTTGTCGCGCACATAGAGTGCAATGGGCGAACCGTCGATGAGCGTTTTGCTGAAAGCCAATTGATCGCCCAAGGCCAGTTCGGCTTTGCGACGCTTCTTGATCTGGGCTTGCAAGTAGTAGTTCCAGGTCAGGAACGCCAGAACGAAAGCGACGGCGATGCCTATGATTTGATAAACACTGTCTTTATAGGTACTCCAGGAGCTGGCCACAGCGGGCGCTGCGTGGTTGCGCCAACGGTCACTCAAGGTCTTGAGCTCCTCGGGAGGAATGTCCAGCAGTACCTTGTTGATGATGCTTTTCAGGATCATGTTATCCGTGCCGACGACCATGGCGACCCGGCCTGCGGTGGGGCCGATGACGGCGGCAATTCTCAGGTCCTGTTGGAAATGATGCTTGATGAAATAGTCGGCACCGAACTGGGTATGCACGCTGGCACCCACGTCTCCCTCGGAGAGCAGCTCAATGCCACGCGCAGCCGTGGAGACCGGAATCTGAGTAATTTCGGGATATTGCTGTAGAAGCCAGTTTGATAGTGGATTTCCGGAGGGGATGGCCAGGCGCTCGCCCTTGAGTTCCTCAAGGCTATTGATGGGTGTCCCTGAGCGTCGGGTGACCACGACAAACGGGCTGATGAGATAAGGGCGGGTGTATTGTCTGGCATTGAGCCGCAAGTCGCCGATGGTCAGCGCAGCAATGAGATCGGCTTGGTTGCTCTGAAGCATGTTAAGCATGTCTGGAACGCTGCCGCTGCGGACAAACTCAAGTTTCAGACCGGTACGTTGTTCGACGATTTTCAACAAGTCCGTGCTCAGCCCTTGCAGTTGGTCACGGTCATCAAAAAAAGTCAGCGGCGCGTAGGACCCGGCCACCAGTACCTTGATCTTGGGATGCGCTGCTATCCATGCGGTCTCGGTCGGGTTGAGATTCAACGGTGGTTCATCGACCACGAAATCATTACTCAGCCCCCAGCGCATGGTGATCCGCATCATGTCGGCGGGCGGAATCGCGTCCAGCGTGCTGTTAATCGCTGCCAGCAACTGGGGTTTGCGGTCACTGACCGCAAAGTTGATGTCCGCAGAAGTAGAGAGGGCCGTACCGGAAATATAAACGTCGTTGCTGTACAGCAGGCGGATCAGAAACTCGGCGGTGATGGCGTCAGTCCAGAAGGCATCCGCCTGGTCGTACATCAGAGAGGCCAAGCCATTTAAATGGTTGGAGTGCTGAATCAATGTCGCGTCCGGGTACTGCTTGTGCAGTTGGGCGCCGACCGCATCGTCACCGACATAGGCCAAACGCTGACCTTTCAGGTCTTCCAGCGGGGGCAGGGTTTCCCCAATACGCCGCACAATGACCTTGTGATTGAGCAGGTAGGGCCGGGACTGGGTGATCGCGCCATCCTGGCCTTCGCTGACATCATGCACCGCCAGCATGTCGACCTGACCTTGCTCGAGTGCTTCGCGGGCTTTGGCACGTGTCGGGTAACGCAAAATCTTCAGCTGTAACCCGGTCGTTTCGCGCAGGGCACCCAAGTAGTCGGCGGCAACACCTTCGAACTTGCTTTGCTCGAACCCCATGTGCAACGGCGGAAGGGCACCGCTCCAGATGGCCACAGTGACTTCGGGGCGCGTACTGAGCCAGGCGAGGGTTTGCGCATCGAAGTTGACGTGTGGTGGCGTGATCGGGGCATTGACCAACAGCTCAGTCGGTTTCGGCGGTTGAGCCTGCACACTCGTTGTCAGTAAGCCTGCCAGCAGCACAGCCAATGGCCAGGCGAATAAAAAACGAGAAATATTCAAGGCAGTTCAATTCCGTTGAGGGCGCTGGTTATCAGGAGGGATTCCAGGTGAACCCGTGGGTCTCATGGTGGATGAATCTAGCAAGCCTGTGCTGCCTTGTCCCGCGTTGCTCAACGCGGATAACGCTGGAATCGCGGTGTATCGGGACGAAATCAGACTTGTCCCAAAGGTGAGGCGCCGGGCAGTAGTGTTGATGACACCCCATGCCGCGAGCGTGGGGGAATAGTTTGTCGTAATCGGTGGCATAGGCAGAACTGCTTACGTTTTATTTCATCCCGGTCTTAGGATATGGTGCTTCGAGTCTCGCAGAGTCGTAGGAATTGTCTGATTCTTTTTGCTGGTGTTTTGGAGTCGTGAATGAAGTGGTCGGTCGTTTCACCCTTGCGAATAGTGCTGCTTGACGATCACACTTTGATCCGTGAAGGCCTGAAAATCCGCTTGTCCATGGAGTCGGATTTCAAGGTCACAGGGATCTATTCCGGTAGTCCTGAGCTACTTGAGGCACTGCGCACTCAACAGGCCGATGTGCTGGTTCTTGATTATCAACTGAGCGATGGCGAACTGGATGGTTTGCGCTTGATCCAGTTGCTGCGCAATCACTATCCAGCGTTGCGAATTCTGATTTTCTCCTCCATTGAACGACCGGCGACCGTCAATATGGCCATTCGCGCGGGGGCTAACGGTTTTTTCGGCAAGTCTCAGCCCACTGAAGAGTTGGTGCGGGCGATTCGGATGGTGGCCTTGGACCGCTTATACCTTTCGCCGGCCATGTCCGCTGAACTGGACTCGACACCTCAAACACCGTTGGCGACAACCGGTCAGGAGAGTCCCGTCGAGGGTGCCGATACGCTCGTTGACTACCCGGCCTTGTCGCCGAAAGAGCGTGAAGTGCTGCGCTGCTGCCTGGAGGGAATGTCGGTTTCTCAAATTGCCGATAAATTCCTGCGCAGTCGCAAAACCATCAGTGGGCAGAAACAGGCCGCGATGCGTAAGTTGAATGTGCGCACCGACACCGAGCTGTTCAAGCTGCACCTGGATCTCAAGGATATCTGAGCCGGGTGCCTGGAAGGCCTCGCAATACCCGGCTCTCTATATAGACGAAATGATCGCCAATGCGCCAAACCCCTGACTTCGAAGGAAGTCAGGGGTTTCTGGTTTCTGGTGTCCGGATTTTTCCGGAGTGCGTGATGTGGTCGGCTGAATCTTTGTTTGCGCATTACAATCGCGGTTTTATTGCCAGTAAAAGGACCACGTTCATGATCATCTCCACCACTCACGCCATCGAAGGCCGGCAGATCACCGCGTATCTGGACATCGTCAGTGCCGAGTCGGTGCAAGGCGTCAACGTGATCCGTGACATGTTCGCGGGTATGCGCGACTTCTTTGGTGGTCGGTCGCAAACCCTGGAGAGCGCGTTGAAAGAAGCACGCGTTCAGGCGACGGACGAGATCAAGGAACGCGCGCGTGCGTTGCAGGCAGATGCGGTGGTCGGCGTGGATTTCGAGATCAGCATGCCGGCGGGCAAGGGCGGCATGGTTGTGGTGTTTGTGACGGGTACAGCGGTGAAGTTGCGCTGAACGGTCGCCGCGGCGGTGAATTTTTGTAAGCCATTCGTCGGGCGTCAGTCGATCTGAATCACAAGTCCAGTAATGACCGGCTAGTCTCAAAATCCTGGGTGGTCGATATTTTTCAGGTGAGAGGGTTTTGCCGGTGTCGACCTGTTACGAAGGGGAGAGGGCATGACTCAACCGTATATCGAAGACGATGGCACTGAATTTTCCTTCAACAACTGCGTACGCTGCGGACAGAGCGAGTACCAGTCGGGCTTTGGTGAAGACACGATTCAGAACGCCAAGATCAAATCCGCGGCACCGAAAGGGCTGAAGGCGAAATTCCTTCCCAGGGTGATGGCGCGGGCCAGAAAATAAGCTTCCTCGACATAACCCCGTCATTGAACGGGGTTTTTTACGTCTGATCGGTGACCTCCGATACGTTCTACGGATGGTTTAAAGAACTGCGTTTTTTTTCACAAACTTTTCACGTTGTCCGGCGTAGGGTGAAGCCATCCGTTAGAAAGCAAGTCTCCAGCCCGTCTCCCCAGCGGGCTTTTTTTTGTCTGTCATAAAACCTTTTCCAGAATCGCTGTCAAATCGGCGCCAAGTGCTCGCTGCGCTTTGGTTTCGTCTGGACTTTTGTCCTCTGTCGACATTAAATCCCGGCCCTTTTTTGTCATCTCTGTTTTTGAGGTTTTCGTCATGCGTTTAACACTCCCTGCTCTGGTTCTTGGCCTTTTCGTTGCTCAAGGTGCAATGGCTGCTGGCGACGGCACCGCGGCGTTGGGCGGTGGTCTGGGTGGCGCGCTGGGTAATGTGGTCGGCCAGAAAATGGGCGGCAGCACCGGTGCCGCGATTGGCGCGGGCGTAGCAGGCGCAGCGGGCAGTGCGGTGGCGGCTCGCAAGGGCAGCCGGACCAAAGCGGCCATTGGCGGCGGTGTCGGCGCAGCCGGCGGTTCGGTGATCGGCAACAGCCTCGGTGGCAAGACCGGGTCCACCATCGGTGCTGGTCTGGGCGGTGCAGCTGGCGGCGCCGTGGGCAGCAATCTGTCCAAAGGCCACAAGCGTCACTGAGATTGATTGCGTGTCAGAAAAAGCCCGACGCGATGTCGGGCTTTTTCGTTGCTGAACGATATTCCAACAAACGGCTCCAATCTCACATAAGATCTTAATTGTCCCGCTTCGGGCACTGTGAGGTTCATATGCGTTTGTCATTATCTGCACTGTTTTTCGGATTGCTGGTTGCTCAAGGCGCGATGGCTGCCGGCGACGGCACGGCCGCTGTCGGTGGCGGCTTGGGTGGTGCGTTGGGCAATGTGGTCGGTGGGCAACTCGGTGGTAGCACGGGTGCCGCAGTGGGTGCGGGCTTGGGCGGCGCGGCAGGCAGTGCGGTCGGGGCGGAGAAACGCAACCGCACGGAAGCCGCTATTGGCGGTGGCCTCGGCGCTGCCGGCGGATCAGTGATCGGCAACAGCTTGGGCGGCTCCACCGGTTCGACCATCGGTGCAGGCTTGGGTGGCGCGGCAGGTGGTGCGGTCGGCAACAACCTGGGTGGCGATGACGGGAAGTCTCATTCCGGTGGCGGACATAAACATAAGAACAAACACAAATACAAAAACAAACATCGTGATTGATGTTTAAACAGAAACCCGGCCTTGCGCCGGGTTTTTTGTATCTACCGGTTGGCCCCGGGAACGATTGGCGGCAAGGCGTTTCGAACGTCATACACCCCCCCGAAATCACGAGGTTTGCCATGACTCCCGAAACTGAAGGCAAGGAAGAAAAAGGTTCAAGTGGGCTGCCGTTCATCAACGATCCGGGGAATGAAGATCCGGGGTCGTTGATGGATGATGCGACGGTGCCGTTGAATGATTCGGATGATGCGCTGGATGGTGAGTATGACGAGGAGGAGGATGAGCAGTGAGGGGGAGGTGCCATCCCCGCATTCATCTCGACCATCTTAGGGCCTACGTTAGGCCCTTTTCAGAATTTCAGGACGTTATCCAATTCAAATAAAATGATCTTTGCTCTTCTGGATTGTTCGTGAGATTTTCTTCCTCATAGTCAAATATATAAACAACGTCCTCCAAGGAAGGTGTTTTTCTAAATGCCAGTTCATATGCTTTTAAACCGAGAGACATCTGCGATGACATACTCGATGGATGCACATTGATTTTCGAGCCCTTGCAGAAAAAGCGTATATCAGGGTTGTTTTTTCTGAGTATTCCAAAGCACTTGTAAAAATCGCGATCAGTATAAATTTGGCTGCTTTGGTTTTCCAGATTTAGCGTTATAGATAATGTTGTATCGTCGCAGATAAGTTCGATTTCTTGTTTTTCATTGTTTATTTCGATGGTTATTTTTACTTCGAAAATCATTTCTCTATTTTCCTATTGGGGTTTGGAAGGGAGTAGCCGAATTCCCTACCGTCGTCAATAATTATAGTAGCACCAAGGATGTCTTCCCTTTTAATTTGGCTAGGGATAGCAATCTCCTGTTCCTTATCGAATTTATATGCAGCCCCTAACTCCTTTTTGAGGTCGTGGCCGGGTATCGTTTTCAGAGTGTAAAGAAATCCTGTTCTTGTGCCGTACCCGGTTGCAAACGCTTTCCCAACTTCTCTAGATGGTGATGTACTGATGAAATTGCTCGGAGGGGAGCCACTATCGATCGAGTGAAGCAGAAGATCATTACTATCCCCTTTGCTTTTAAAGCCGTATTCAAAAATATCTGATGGATCCTTACTGTCACCCCGGTATAAATACTCAGGATGTGTTTGGGGGGTAGGTGGGGTGGAATGATCCTCACCAATTTGTACTCTTGTTGTTGGATCATTAGTTTTAAAAGATGGTTTATTACATCTATCGTCACTCGGACAATCACTCAACCCCAACGGATCCACCCAGCCCGTCGGATTTGGCACGTACTGGTACTGATTAATCCCGCCCGCCAACTTGATCGGGTCCGGGGTCAGGTACCGTCCAAGCCGTGGGTCGTAATACCGATGCCGGTTGTAATGCAGGCCGCTTTCTTCATCGAAATACTGCCCCTGAAAGCGCAGCGGCTGGTCCAGGTATTCCTCGCCGGCCAGGGT